>JAJXXG010000868.1 GCA_021781255.1 Acidobacteriota bacterium | reverse complement strand
TATAGACGGGCACCGTGCTCTTCTCGACAATCACCTTATACGAATTAATGGAACGGGCAATCTCGCTCGCGACCGCGTCAACATACGAGAGATCGGCACTTCCTGCCTTGCTTTGAGGCGTGCCAACAGCGATAAAGATGGCGTCAGCCGCTTGCGTTGCGGCCCGCAGATCGGTTGTGAATTCCACCAGGTTACTGCGGTGCCTGCTCAATAGCTCGGGAAGGTACTCTTCGTGGATAGGCACGCCCCCCTCGCACAACATGCGCACCTTGGCCTCGTCGTTATCAACACAGATCACAGTGTGACCGATTTCAGCAAAGCAGGCGGCGGCCACCAACCCCACATATCCGGAACCGACTACCGCTATGGAAACTTTCTCTGACATGCAATGGTCCTTTCAAAACTTGATAGATATCGATCAAAGCAACTTCGATCCGTACTGTTGCTCAACAAGGCGAGATCAATTGAGCGTTCGAGTCTTGTTACGTGAATCGTGTTGGACGATTCCGTAGCCCGAAAGCTTTTCAGCTTGGTCCGGCAGACTGAACGAACTCCGAGGGTGAGGTCGGCAGCTGGCTCCGAAACCGCCACAAGAGCGGCAAAAGCTGCCATGCAGACCAATAGCGTGGCACGTAGCGCCGCGGCGAGGAAATGCAACGGAAGAGCCAGCCCAGATAGAACCGATCGGCCCACTCCGGGATGTGCACCTGGTCGCCACTCAGAAACGCAATCGCTGCTCCGATGCAGTAAATCCCGGCAAAGTGGTTCAACTGCGACTTCAAATAGAGCCCGAGGCGCTCCTGTGTGCCTCCGCCGATGGTCACCACGACATGACGGATGCCAGTCTGTCTAATTCGTTCCACCAGCGTGGAATCTTCCACAGTGGTTCCGTACAGCGGAGCCAGATAGACGCAATCCGCGGGCACGGTGACGCCCTGCGCGGCAAGCCATTCCAGGTTCTTTTGCGCGCTTTGCGGGCTCGCCATCACCCAAAGCGTATTGCCGGGCCTCCGCACATCTTCTTGCTTCAGAATCGTGCGCAGGAATTCCAGGCCCGACACTCGCTGGATAGAGTCACGCTCCATCAGATTCCACAGCAGAACCATGAATGCAGAATCCGTGATGACGACATCTGCCTGCAACAGCGCCTCTCGGTACGCTGGGTGCGCTGCAATATCTTTGAGCGCGGGCGCGGCGGGCGCCATCAGCAGTCCTCCATTCTTCAGCCGCTCGAATGCGCCTTCCGCATCGCCAACATAAAAGCGGATGCCAAGGATAGTTCGTTCATCGTTTTCCTGCGCCACTCAAAGACCTCGCATCGACTTCAATGATTGCGCGCGCATCAGGCACGAACCGCAGCCAGCATTTCCTGTTCGATCCATGCATACGTCTTCGCCATGCCATCGCGCAGGCGGACGGATGGTTCCCATCCCAGGTATTGCCGAATCTTCGTATTGTCGCTGTTGCGGCCGTTCACTCCTTTGGGAGCGCTCAGGTTATACCTCCTGTCGAGTTTCACTCCCGCGATGTCTTCGACAATATCTACCAGTTGATTGATGGTGACCAGCTCACTCGAACCCAGGTTGATGGGCTCCCGGATATCGCTCTCCAGAATGGCGCGCGTTCCCCTGGTGCAGTCGTCGATATACATGAAGCTGCGTGTCTGTTTGCCATCGCCCCAGATTTCGATTGCATGACTGCCCGACATCTTGGCTTCGATTACTTTGCGGCAGATAGCTGCGGGCGCTTTTTCACGGCCGCCTGTCCAGGTGCCGTAGGGGCCATATACGTTGTGGTACCGCGCCACGCGGCATTGCAGGCCAAAGTCCTCTTCAAAATGGCGGCACATCCGCTCGCTGAACAGCTTTTCCCATCCGTAGCCGTCTTCTGGCAATGCGGGGTAGGCATCGGCTTCCTTCAGCGGAACCACTTCGGCATTTTTTTGCTTTTCTCCGTTGTAGACGCAAGCCGAAGAAGAGTAGAAAAACCGTTCGACTCCGCGGTCACGCGCGGCCAGAAGCATATGCGTCGTGGTCAGAACGCTTAGCATGCATAGTGCCTTGTTGTTTTCAATAAATCCCATTCCGCCCATATCTGCAGCAAGCTGAATGACGACCTTAGCGCCCTTGGCCGCCTGATAGCAGGCGTCTTTTTCTTTCAGGTCTGCAACGAGGTTTTCCACCTCAGGGGCTACCTGATACCACTCGTCGAGCGGCTTCACATCGACGGCCCGGATGACATCAACTCCGTCTGCGAGCAGAGTCTTGACCATATGGCCACCGATAAATCCTCCCGCGCCACAGACAACAACTTTTTCGCCCTTTAGATTCATTCCGGGACCCTCCTGATCTCCGTCAAGGCAACCTACTTATATCCAACGATATTTCTCAATCCGATCTTCTTGCCTCTGGCAGAGGTCATAATAGCGAAGGCAGAGAGCGCTACGCCAGACATGACTGCGAATACGCTTCAAACAAGGCCGGCAGGTTCTCTGAGCCGTTGCTGAAGACTCTCTGCAGCGGTGCGCGCCCCAGCACGATCGCAATCAGCGTC
>JAJXXG010000994.1:7501-10431 GCA_021781255.1 Acidobacteriota bacterium | reverse complement strand
CTCCGGCCTTTGCGAGGGCGGGCATTGTATTGGGCGCAAGGCGGTTCCAGCTGGAGATACAGACGTCCGCACCGCCGTGGCCAGCAACGTATTTGCCCCAGGGGAAGTTAGCCACGTAGACCTCAATCGGGGAACCCTTGGGGTTGACGCCGATTTCACCGTAGCCGCGAAGGGCGATGGGACGGATGTAGCAGGGCGCAACGCCATTGGCCTCAATGAGGTCGACTACGGCGGCGCAAAGCTCGTCGAGTGAGTATGGCAGCGTCATGCGATAGATTTTGGCCGAGTCAATGAGCCGCTGCATGTGCTCGGGGAGGCGGAAGACAGCCGAACCCTGGGGCTGCGCATAGCAGCGGATGCCTTCAAAGACACTCGAGCCGTAATGGATGACGTGGCTCATGACGTGTATGTTGGCCTGTTCCCAGGGAATGAGGGCACCGTTGTGCCAAATTTTTGAAGTTGCTTGGATGGGCATGGGATAAGCGGGCTCCTCCGCCGCTTTTGATACAACCTGAATCAAGGGTACCGCGATTCTGCGGCGGCTGTCATTACAAGGACGTTGGGACGGCACGCCCGGTTCCAGCTTTAGTAACGACCGATGGCGGGCACGAGGAGCTGAAGTGTGTTTGCTAAGATGGCCTGTCCGCACGGCAAGCCAGCGGAACTGTATGGGAAGGGGGAAGCGAAGATGGGCGAAGAGCCGGGGGCAAAGTCCAAGGGTATGAATCGTAGGGAGTTCATGCGTATAGCGCTGATGAGCTCAGCGCTGGCGGCAGGAGTGGGCGGGCTGGCGGAGGCAAGTGACGGGGAGGAAGTCGAAGTCCCCTATTTTGGAGAACTGCGGGCGTTGCCACCGGGGGCGGTGAGGCCTGAGGGCTGGCTCCGGACTTATTTGCAGAGACAGGCGGAGGAACTGGGTTCGCAACTGCCGCAGGTTTCGTGGCCATTCACGGATGATTATTGGGGAACGGAGCAACAGGGTGAATCGTGGTGGCCTTGGGAGCAAAAGGCCTACTGGATTGATGGAGCAACACGACTGGCGCTGGTGCTGGGCGATGATCGGCTGCTGGAGGAGACTGGTAAGCCGATTCGCTACACGCTCTCGCACATCGACACGGATGGCTATATCGGGCCGTGGTTCTTTGAGGATCCAAAGGAGAATTTCCATCGCTGGCCGCAGAACATCTTCTTTCGCGGATTATCGGCACTCTCGGACTCGGGGTATCCGCTGGCAGGCGTAAGTCGCGAGGAGATTCCGCTGGCGATGCGGCGGCACTACCTGAATGACAAGGCGGACTACGGAGAGCCGACGCGCAACGTTACAAACGTGGAGGACATGCTGTGGTGCTACGAGCGTACACATGACGAGGCCCTGCTGTCGCTGGCGGAGCGATCTTGGAAGGAGTATTTAAACAAGGCAGCGGAGGATCCGGGCGCCGGCGATCTGTCAGAGATGCGCGTATTTGCGGCGACACCGATCAACGCACACGGTGTGACTTATGCGGAGACGGCAAAGCAGCCGGCAATTTTGTATCTCTACACCGGGAAGAAAAATTACCTGAGGTTTGCGCATGCGGCACAGCGGCGGATTTTCGACCACCACATGTTGATTGATGGCATTCCTTCGACCAGCGAGTGGTTCCGTACGGTGACATCATTGGATTCACACGAGACCTGCGATATCGCGGACCATACGTGGTCGTGGGGTTACATGCTACTGGCGACTGGAAAGGGTATCTGGGCGGATCGAGTGGAGCGGGCATGCTTCAATGCAGGTCCGGGGGCGGTGAAGAGCGACTGGAAGGCACTGCAATACTTCTCCTGCCCCAATCAGTTTCTGGCAACGCTGGATTCAGACCACAATGTGATGGAGCATGGCGGGCGGATGATGGCATACCAGCCCAATCCGGGGCAGAAGACGGCTTGCTGCGGCGGCAATGTGCATCGGATTTTCCCGAATTACGCGATACGGATGTGGATGAAGCGTGCGGATGGCGGGCTGGCGGCAGTGCTCTATGGCCCCTCGCGGCTGAAGACGACGGTAGGCGCGGAGCGGACGCCGGTGGAGATTGTCCAGGAAACGAACTATCCGTTCGAGGAAGAGATTCACTTAAGGATTGAAGCGGAGAGGCCGGTGAGCTTTCCGCTGGCGCTGCGGATTCCCGCATGGTGCGCGACTCCCCGGATTGCCGTGAATGGTATGAGCGTGGCGGCGAAGGCAGATAGGAATGGATTTGTGGTGCTACGGAGGAGGTTTACATCCGGCGATACGATTATGCTCTCGCTGCCTATGCGGATTGCTTTGTCGCACTGGCCGCAAGACGGCATTGGGCTTGAGCGTGGACCTCTTGTGTACGCACTGCCGATTGAGGCGACGTGGACGAGCAAGGTGGAGCGTCACTACTCGACGACGGAGTTCCCAAGCCTCGAAGCACGCCCGGCGAGTGCGTGGAATTATGGACTGGCAGTGGATGACGCGAACCTGGAGAAAGCTGTGCAAGTGAAGAGTCTGCCAGTGAGCGAGGCTGAGAAGTTGGACCCATGGCAGCACCCGTCGACTGCGCTGACCGTGCCGGCGCACAAGATTGAAGGGTGGGAACTGCAGGAGAACCCGGAAAATCCGGCGCAGAAATTTACGCCGTGCCTGCCGGAAATGGATGAGGCGACGGTGAGCGAGACGAGGGAAGCCGTGACGCTGGTTCCGTATGGGTCGACGCAACTGCGCATGGCAATTTTTCCAGTCGTGAAGTCATGAGAGGCTGGGTGGATAAAGTGCGCGCAAGGCAAGACACTTAAGAGAGGAGACGGTAGACAAATGAAGTTGAAACTCAGGGTGTTGATTGTCTGTGTCTTCTCAGCGGCAATCATTCTTGCCTGGAGCGGTGACAAGTACTTTTCCGGAACGACGGCTGTGATTGCAGGGACGATCA
>JAJXXG010000994.1:0-7491 GCA_021781255.1 Acidobacteriota bacterium | reverse complement strand
CAGAAAGGCGCTTAGCATTTCGTTCTTCAAGATTGGCAACCTGCCCGTGACGCCGCTGTTCATGATGAAGGCGACGGTCTACATGATTTTGCTCAGCCTGGCGTCGCATTTGACGCGCAAGGTGATGCAGAAACGGATTCTGGTGCGGACGTCGCTGGACGAAGGACTGCAATATGCAGTGTCAGTGACATCGGGTTACGTGGTGTTCTTTGTCGGCGCGACGGTGGGCTTGCAATCACTGGGGCTGGATCTATCCAGCATCGCATTTCTGGGCGGTGCGGTTGGATTGGGCATTGGCGTTGGCCTGCAGGGAGTGGTAAACAATTTTGTTTCAGGCCTGATTTTGCTGGCCGAACGGCCCATCAAGGTGGGCGATCGCGTGGAGATTGAGAATCTGACGGGTGACGTGGTTCAAATTGCGGCGCGCAGCACCTGGGTGCGGACGAATGACAATGTAGTGATAATTGTGCCCAACTCGGAGTTCACGGGGCAGCGCGTGACGAACTGGACGGCGAACGACCGCAGTGTGCGGCTGAAGCTGGCAGTGGGCACATCGTATTCGAGTGATCCGGAAGAGGTGCGGCGACTGCTGCTTCAGGTAGCGAAAGCCCATCCGGACGTGCTGGAATATCCGGAGCCGGATGTAATTTTCTGTGATTTTGGAGACAGCTCACTGGATTTCGAGCTTCGCGTGTGGACAACGAACCAGGTGAGGACCCCACAGATCCTGCGTAGTGATCTCTATTTTGCAATCTTCAAGCTGTTCTCTAAGGAGGGGATTGAGATCCCATTCCCGCAGCGAGATTTGCACCTGCGGTCCATTTCCGTCCCAATTTCTTTGATGCGAGAGGCAGAAAAGCATACGCAGATAGAAGGCAAGGGCGCATGAAACCAGGATTGCAGCCTTCGATTCTCCGATGAAAAGCATTCAAGCGCGCAGAGAGCCGCGGAAGCGATTGCCCGGGTTAACTGTAGCCGAGGGTTTTCTGCGGCATCCGTTTGACGAGAGGTTTGGCGTGCGGACGAGCGGTCTTGTCGCTGGTCGCTACCTGAAGAGCGGCCACCGGCATGACCGGCATGCGACGGCCTATTTTGGCATTGCGCCTTCGGTGTTTCAGACCTTGCTTGAGCGATGGCGCAAAAGCCGTCCGGGGATGCGCACCGAGGAGTTCGCCTTTGTGGATGCGGGCGTGGGCATGGGACGTGGGATGCTTCTGGCGGCTGAGATGCCCTTCCGCAGTGTGACGGGCGTGGAACTGAATCCCAAGCTTGCGGGCATTGCACGCAGGAATGCGGCGGTGTGGCGAAAGACCGGCAGGGCGACGACGACATTAAAGGTGGTGTGTGGCGATGCGGCAGAGTTCAGCTTTCCAGAGGGGCACTGCGTGGTGTTTCTGTTCAACCCCTTCGGTGCAGCGGTAATGAGGCGGCTGGCGAGGAGCGTTGCGGCGCAGTTTGCGGACCGGCCGGAGGAACTGGACCTTCTTTATGTGAACAATGAGCAAGACGGTGTGCTGGAAATGGAGCGCGGGTTTGCGCGGCTATTTCTTGGACGTGTGAAGCGGTCGCGCGAGGATGCAAAGGCTGACCGCGCAATCCTTGAAAACCAGCCGGAGGGTGAGTACGCATATGCAAGTTATGAGGATTGCTCGATATGGCGATGGATAGGCAGGTCGGCAGCGAGCGAACAGCAGACAAAATTTTCCTCAGGGAAGAATTGACGACCGTATGTCCCGAAGGGAAAGCTGTTGCAAGCGTCGCAACACGAGCCGTGACCGCAGAGTTGCGCGCCGGAAGTGGGCGAGCGAGACGGAATTGCGCATCACTGGAGTGAAGACTTGAAAGAGCCGCATTTGATTTTGGGATTGGGTGAGTTGCTGTGGGATATGCTGCCGGAGGGTCCGCGGCTGGGCGGAGCGCCGGCGAACTTTACCGTGATGGCGGGCAGATTAGGCAATCATGCGGTGATTCTAAGCAGGATTGGCCGCGATGACCTGGGCCGTGCGGCGGTGGAAGTGCTGGATCCGCTGCCAGCAGACACCGGGTACCTGCAAGTGGATCCAGTGCATGAGACTGGGCGCGTGACAGTGACACTGAAAGATGGCCAGCCGGAGTACACGATCCATCGGCCGGCTGCGTGGGACTCGTTGGAGCTTTCCGACGACTGGGTGCAACTGGCAGAGCGGGCTGATGCAATCTGCTTTGGATCTCTGGCGCAGCGAAGCAAGGAGTCGCGGCAGACGATTCAGACACTTGCGGCACAAACGTCGTCAAACTGCGTGCGCGTTTTTGATGTGAACTTGCGTGAACCGTATTACTCGGGCGAGATCGTGCAGGAGTCACTGGAACTGGCGACAGTGATGAAGATGAATGACGCGGAGGTTCCACGGGTGCTCGCACTGCTGGGATTGCAGACCGAGGAAGAACCGAGACAGGAAACGCTGCGGCAAAGTGCGATGCGCTTGCTTGAGGAGTTCCCGACGCTGCAACTGGTAGCCGTGACGCGCGGAGGCACGGGCAGCCTGCTCGTGACTCGCGAGGAGTGGGACGAGCATCCGGGTGTGGCTGTGAAGGTGGCAGATACGATTGGCGCTGGAGATGCGTTTACAGCGGCGATGACGCACTATCTGCTGCGCGGAGCGGGGCTGGCGACGCTGAATGAGGCAGGAAATCGTTGGGGTGGCTGGGTGGCTTCGCAGTCGGGCGCAATGCCGCCACTGACAGAAGCGGTACGTGCGGGAATTGCAGCGTCCATCGAGGGATAGGCATATGGTTTTTGGCCGGGTGCGATGGATTGCGTATGCTGCTGTGGCGTTGGCGTGCGGGCTGGCTGCGCAAACCGGAATGACGCCACGCAAACCGCCAAAGCTGCCGCACGGCGAAGGTGCACGCGAAATGGGCGCACGTCTGCGTGCGATTTTCAATGCCTATGACTGGAAGTCAGATCCAAACAAGCCCTTCCAGCGCACAGCGTATCTGGAGATTGTGCTGACCAAGCCGCTGACGCTGAGCCAGGAAGTCACTGTGCGTATGGAACTGGCAAATGAGCAACTGCGCGCGGGCCGCAGCAAGGAGGCTGTGGCAACCATGCAGAGGCTTGTGAGGGACATCGCACCGCACTTGGACGAGGTGCCAAAACGGACGCAGTTTGCGATTCACCGGCTGCTTGCACTGTGCTATCTGCGCCAAGGAGAGCAGGAGAATTGCATTGGAGATCACAACGCGCTGAGCTGCAACTTCCCGCTCAGGGGCAAGGGCATCCAAAGCAACAAGGGCGCTGCGGAAAATGCGATTCGCGAGTACACAACAGCGCTGGAGCTGAATCCGGCAAGCGACATTTGCCGGTGGCTGCTGAACATTGCGTACATGCAGGTCGGGCGGTATCCACAGGATGTGCCGAAGAAGTGGCTTGCACCGCCGTCGCTCTTCAAGTCTGAGTATGACGTTGGATATTTTCCGGACGTGGCGGCACTGGCGGGCTTGAATGCGTTTGAGAGGTCAGGCGGCGCGCTGGTAGAGGACTTTGAAGGCAATGGTCTGATGGACATTATGCTTTCGTCCTCAGGGCCACTGGACCACATGCATTATTTTCACAATAACGGCGACGGGACTTTTACCGATCGCACGAAGGAAGCGGGACTGGAGGACGAGCTGGGGGGGCTGAACCTAGTGCTGACGGACTACAACAATGACGGATGCCCGGATGTACTCGTGCTGCGTGGCGGCTGGTGGGGAAAATTCGGCGAGTATCCAATGTCATTGTTGCGGAACAATTGCAATGGCACCTTTGATGACGTGACGGTGGAGGCGGGATTGCTGGTGAACGGTCCGGGGCAGACGGCTGCTTGGGCGGACTACGACGGTGACGGCTGGCTGGACCTGTTTGTGGGGCATGAGACAAAGCCGGGCGACGTGCATCCGTCACAGTTATTCCACAACAATGGCGACGGGACCTTTACCGAGGTGAAAGCGCCGGGTGGACCGGAGACGGTGATCGCGGGTGCCCTGGGATCGAACCTTGGTTTTGTGAAGGGTGTGGCCTGGGGCGACTACAACAATGACGGGCGGCCGGACCTGTATGTATCCACCATGTTTGGGACGAGCTATCTGTTTCGTAACGACGGACCGACGGATCCAAAGGATCCACACAATGGGGAGTGGAAATTTACCGACGTTACGAAAGAGGCCGGGCTGGGCGGTACGCGGTACACGTTTCCGACGTGGTTTTTCGACTACAACAACGACGGCTGGCTTGACATTTTTGCCGGGGGCTATTCGACGACATCAATGGATGACATTGGTGAGGAGGAACTGGGCAAGCCGAATCATGCGTCGCCGTCGGTGCTGTTTAGGAACAACCACGACGGCACATTTACTGAGGTGCCACAAGCAGCTGGACTGGATCGGTCGATTACTGTGATGGGTGCAAACTTTGGCGATCTGGATAATGACGGCTGGCTGGATGTGTATACGGGGCTCGGCGATCCATCCTTTGAAGCGCTGCTGCCGAAGCGGATGTATCGCAACAAGGAGGGCAAGTACTTTCAGGATGTGACGACGTCGGGTGGATTTGGGAGTTTGCAGAAGGGGCATTCGATAGCTTTTGCGGATCTGGAGCGCAACGGAAACGAAGATGTGCTGGAGGAATTGGGCGGGGCGTATCCGGGCGATGGATATTACCCGGCGCTGTATAAGAACCCGGGGCACGGAAACAACTGGGTGACGCTGAAACTAGTCGGTGTGCGCAGCAATCGGGCGGCATATGGCGCTCGGATTACTGTGACGATTGACGACGGTGGGCATGCGCGGAGGATTTATCGTGCAGTGGGATCGGTGTCCAGCTTTGGCGGCAATCCGATGGAACAGCACATCGGCCTGGGTAAGGCGAAGAGGATTCGCTCGATTGATATCTGGTGGCCGGCTTCGGGGATTCGACAGCATTTTGCTGATGTGCGTGTGAACCAGCGCTATCGGGTGCGCGAGGATGCAAATCGGCTGATGTTGATGCACCTGACGAGCTTTGAAATTGGCAAGACAAAAATTGCGCCGCAGATGCACCACCATATGCGGTAAGAGCAAACGAGCGGTGCAGGATGGGTACAGGAATGTAATCCTAACTTACACGTAACAAGGGAATTGGCTAAGCCGTGGGCTGCCCTGGCCAGGACTACAACTACCTGATGGCATACGGGTTAAACTTGTCCGGCTCTATGATAAGCAAGGGGCGAAAATGCATCGACAAAACTTTCCAGTCTCCGGTAGTGTTGCATAAGACAATTTTTCCGCTTGCGGTGCGCATGAGGCCTCGAGCGATTGAGAAGACAAGGCGGCCGAATGGTAAGACCCCGCAAGTCCGCAAGCATGTTGCCGGTTCCCCCAGAGGCCGATTCGTCTAGCCGCGTGGCGAAGCATCGCCGTGTTTTTGATCATTTGCTTGAGAGCATCCAGGCCGGCGATCTGAAGCCGGGCGACCGGCTGCCGAGTGAAGCGGAACTGGGTAAGCTGTTCCATGCATCGCGGATTACGGTGGCCAAGGCGGTGCTGGATTTGCAGCGCATGGGTCTGGTGACCCGGCGGCCGGGTGCAGGAACACATGTGCAGGGGCCGCGTCAGGCAACCGGGCGGACCTTCGGTCTGCTGATTCCAGAGCTGGGACTTACGGAGATCTTCGAGCCGATTTGCCATGGGATGATGCGGTCATCCTTTGCGCGGCCGGATGCACTGCTGTGGGGCAATGCGTCATCGACAGTGCGGGAGGCAGCGAAGGAAGCCGAACAACTTGTGCAGTCGTTCATTCTGCAGAAGGTTTCAGGCGTATTTTTTGCGCCAATTGAACTGACCAGCGAGAAGGACACGGTGAACCGGAGGATTGCTCGGTCGCTGGAGCGCGCACAGATTCCGGTGGTGCTGCTGGACCGCTGCTATATGTCTTATCCTGAACGCTCGCCGCATGACCTGGTTGGCGTGGACAACCGTCGCGTGGGCTACATTGCCGCGTCGCACCTGCTTTCAATGGGTATGCGACGGCTGGTGTTTGTGGCCGAGGAGCATACTGCGAACACTGTGGATGCGCGGGCGATTGGCGTGTGCGAGGCACTGCGATCATGCGACTTGACCCCGGAGGTGAATCCTATGGTGCGCGGCAATCCAGAGGACGAGGAGTTTGTGCGGAAGATAATGGATGAGGCGAAGCCAGAGGGCATTGTGTGCGCGAATGATCTGACGGCGGCGCGGCTGATGCAGGTGCTGCTGCGGATTGGCGTGCGGATTCCCGAGGATGTGGCGATTGTTGGGATTGATGACGTGAAGTATGCGAGCCTGCTTCCGGTTCCTCTGACGACGGTGCACCAGGACTGTGCGGGAATTGGCGCGGTGGCGATGGCCACGATGCTGGAACGCCTGGAACATCCGGAATTGCCAATTCGCGATGTTCTGGTTCCGACGCGACTTGTAGTGCGGAAGTCGTGCGGCGCGCATCTGATGAAACATGCGGCCGGGAACGGATCGCATGACGCCGCAGTGCAAAGCACGGCGGGACACTGAGAGCGGAACGATTGTGATTATCAACCTGGCCAGGCGAGCACACGACCATAACTGGGAACTGGATCCGATTACGCGGTCGCTGCTGGATACAGATTTTTACAAGCTCCTTATGTTGCAGTTCATCTGGAAGAACTTTCCGACAACGCGTGCGACTTTCACGGTGGTGAACCGTACGCAGGCGGTTCCGCTGGGCCGCGTGCTGAAGTTGGAGGAATTGCGCGATCAACTGGAAGCCGTGCGGAGGCTGCGTTTTCACAAGTCGGAGCTGATCTGGCTGGCCGGCAACACGTTCTATGGACGGCGGGGAATGTTTGAGCCGGCGTTTCTGGAATGGCTGGAGCAGGATTTCAGGCTCTCGGACTTCGAGCTCTCGATGGAAGATGAGCAGATTTCGCTCTGCTTTGAGGGGCCGTGGACGGCCACGACGCTGTGGGAGATATATGCGCTGGAAGTGATTGACGAACTGAAGACGCGGGCGAGCCTGAAGGAGCTGACAGAGTTTGAGCTGGACATCCTTTATGCGCGGGCGAAAACGCGCCTGTGGGAAAAGATGGAACGGATGCGCGGCGTTCCGGGACTGAATGTGAGCGACTTTGGAACGCGGCGTCGACACAGCTTCCTGTGGCAGGAGTACGTGGTGAAAGCGATGAGTGACGTGCTGGGCGAGAGCTTTGCCGGGAGCTCGAATACGTATCTCGCCTACAAGCACGACCTGGAGGCAATTGGCACAAATGCGCATGAGCTGCCGATGGCACTGGCTGCGCTGGCGGACAGCGAAGAAGAGCTGCGGACGGCGCAGTACAGACTGCTGGAGCTGTGGCAGCAAAGCTACCAGGGTGAGCTGCTGATTTTGCTGCCGGACACGTTTGGGACGACGCAGTTTTTGCGTGAAGCTCCGGGCTGGGTGGCGAACTGGACCGGGCAGCGTATCGACAGCAAGGATCCATT
>JAJXXG010000015.1 GCA_021781255.1 Acidobacteriota bacterium | reverse complement strand
CATCGGCCTTGTACACCGACGTCACGTTCGTCCCCGGATCGGTCCGCGTGTAGAACACGCTGTTCGTCTTGTACCCGGCCACCAGCGCGTGGACGCCGTAGCGGTAAAAGCCCATCCGTCCCCCCGCTGCCTCTGCCGGCCGCGGCGGATTCGCCACCAGCAGCCGTGCTTTCATCGTGGCCAGGTCCAGCGTGTGAATCCCGTCCGGCGCCGTATAAATCATCGTCTTGTGGTCCGGCGTGTAGGCATTCACATTGAAGTAGAATCCCCCCGAATTCGGCTCGTCGCTCATCCGCCACACCCGGTGGCCCGTGTCCTTGTCCACCCACGTCCGGGGTGGATTAGGCTTCGCCGTCTGCGCCCTCAGCGCACCGGCTGGCAACAAAACAAGACAGGCAAGGGCAGGGAACAGGCGGCGCAGCATCGGTGGAACTCCTTCGATGGAAGATTCAAGCGCCCTCCGCGGTAGGTCATTCAGGTCGAGCTCGTGCCCGAGAGGAGGCGCGAACACTTTATACACTGCCGGACTCACGTTTGGGAATAATTTATCTGCTGAACTTTCCGGCCGCCGCTCTGCTGCGACCCATCCCCGCCCTTCACCCGCCATCTTCAAAATGACTCAAACTTCATCTCCTTGCATACTCACTATTTCCTCGGCCCCGCATCCAAGAATCGGAACCGGTACGTGCTTTCCCTGCGACACTTCTGCGAGACAGGCAATCTGTTGAAGGTTGGGGGGCGGCACGGCGGTGTGCCTTGTGCTGCGCGCCGGCTCGATCGTTGCGAGAAATTCAAGGAGAAGACAATGAACACCAATCGCGTGTCCCCCAGGTTGTGCGCGTTCTCCGCTGCGGCTGGTTTACTGCTCGGCATCATGGGATGCGGCAGCAGCTATATGGCAAATAACGCAACTACACCCTCCGGCTCTTCGGCTCCGGCCGTCCTCACCGTCACCGATGCGCCTCTGGCCAACATCCTCTCGGCGCAGGTCACCATCTCCTCGGTGTCGCTTACTCCGGGCACCGGCACTCCCGTCACCCTGCTCACCACTCCCACCACCGTGGAGCTCTCCGGCCTCAACGGAATTCAGGAGCCGCTCGACATTGCTTCGGTGCCCATGGGCACTTACACGGCCATCACCGCCACCATCAGCAGCGTCTCGGTCACCTACGTCGGCTCCACCGGCCAAACCATCACCGCGTCGGCGATGCTGGCTAATCCCACGGTCTCCATCCCCCTCAATCCCGCGCTCACCGTCAACAGCACCGCCGGCATTGACCTCCACCTGGCCTACAATCTCGCCTCCGCCTTCTCCATCAGCGGCAATACCGTGACCTTTACTCCCGTCGTCACCGCCGCCTGCGGCAACATCGACGGCGAGAGCAACGGCCAGCGCGAGATTGAAGTCAGCGGCTCCCTCGTCAGCATCTCGCCGACCTCGCTCGTCGTTCAGTCCGCCGACTCCGGCCGGCAGTTCACCTTCACCGTCGCCTCGTCCACGCAGTTCCCCTCCGGCGTGAACAGCGGCAATATTCCCATCGGCTCCATCGTGCGGGTCCAGGCGCAAACCCAGCCGGACGGCTCGCTCCTGGCGCTCTCCGTCACGCTGGAATCCGGACAGGCCGGCCAGAGCGACGGCATGCAGAACGATGGCGGCAAAGGCATCATCACCGCCGTCACCGCCCCCGGCGGCGTTTTGTCAGGCTTTACCTTTGTGCCGCGCGAGGGCTTCGGCACCGTGCAGGCCAACGCCACCCTGACCGCGCTCGTCGCCTCGTCAACCATCTATGCGCTCCCGGTCGACGCCGCGGCCGTCGGCGTGCCCGCTGATGCCTTCACTGCTGCCGAGCTCTTCCCCGGTCAGTCGGTCTCGGTCGCGGGAACCTTTGCCGCTTCCTCGTCAACCTCGTCTCCAACCGTCGATGCCATGCGGATCACCCTGGCCGGTGAGGGAACGCAGGGCATCCTCACGTCCATGCCCCAGGGCAGCGCCTCCAATCTCTCTTTTACCCTCACCCTGCCCACAACCTCGTTCCTCACCACCTACGCCGGCGTTACCGCGCTGCACGTGCTCACCAGCCCGGCCACCAGCCTCGGCGACAACCTCACCGCGTCCGCGCTGGCGGCGGAGCCGGCCGGAACCAACCTTGAAGTGCATGGCTATCTCATCATGACTGCACCCGGTAGCCTTGTGCTCTACGCCGATGAAGTCAACGCCGTCCAGACTTCGTCGTCGGATCACTGAGGCATCTCTCCTGCCGGTCAAGGGGGAAATGCCATAACCAGGCTTCAGGGCCGCTCTGTGCAGACAGAGCGGCTCTGGCCTTCCCGTGCGCTTGCCATGCGCGTGTGCCCATCCCGTCTCCGCGTCCTCCGCGGAATCGGGATGGGCACACAGGGCGATCGCTCATGCTGCGCGCTTATCGCCATTCCTGTGTCGCCGTACCCTGGAGCCACATCGCTTCAGTCGGCGCGGCCCGGGCAGCGCCGCTATCGCAGCCGATCGAATACGGCTGCACCTCTCAGGAATTGCCGGCGCTCGCTGTCCGTGGCAGGTAGCCCATGCCGTCCAGCACTCCACGCATAAAGGCGAAACTCTCGATGACGCCCGGCATCGGGTCCTCGGGATGGATCTCGTACTCCAGATCCACAAACCCCTGGTAGTTGATCTCGATCAGCGCCTGAAAGACCTCGCGGAACGGCAGCAGGCCCTCGCCTACCGGCACCTGGCTTTCTCGCTTCGTCATATCGCTCAGATCTTTCACGTGCATGTCGTAGAGCCGCGCTCCGGCCGCGTGAATCGCATCCACCAGGTTTGCGTTGGCCCGCGTCGCATGGCCCACGTCAATGCAGAAACCGATGCGCGGATCAAGGTCCTTGATCGCCTTCAGCACGTCGAACGGCGACGGAAAATACTTGTCCTCCGGCCCATGGTTGTGAATCGCGATCTTGATGTCGTATTCCTTCACGAATTTCTCGATCCACTTCAGCGAATCCGGCGTCGGGTCGCCCGCCACGATCACGTCGATCCCCGCCCGCTTCACGTACTCGAACTTCTGCCGGATATCGGCCTCGTCGTTCTTCGGAAAATAAATCGCGCCCGCGGCGTGCAGCCGGATGCCCGCGGCCGCATAATCGGCCAGCGCCTGCGCCTCCTCGGCCGGCTCCATCGGCAGATGGTCCTTCACGTCCTTGCAGTTCAAATCGTAAATATGAAGCTGTTTCATAAACCCGATCATCTGCGCCCGCGTAAAGTCGCGAAACGTGTAGCTGGCCAGGCCCAGCTTGATCGGGCAGGGCTTGCCCGACTCAGGAACCGCCTGGCCCGCTGCTGGAGCGGAACCGGCGAGCGTGGTGGCGGCGGTAGCGGCCGCAATCGCGGACGATTGCAGAAAGGTGCGGCGCGAAATCGGATTTTTCATCGGCATGGAGGCTCCCTCGACCTTCGGATTTGCAGATTTCAATCGCTGTTCCAGCCTCGGGGCGTCGCCCCGGGGATGCTCGTTGGCCGTCCGCCCTTGCGTCTTCATTTCCGCGAGCGCCTTGCGCGCTCTTCGTTAATGTCTGGCGGAGACCCGCACCATCATTACACCGTGAGCCGGGACCAGGGAAGAGAATCCTTGTGGAAACACGCCCAGGTTCCGCTGTCGCCACACATCGCGCACCTTCTGCGCTCCATGCCGCCCCAGCCCCGCCCACTCCACGCCCATCGTCCGCGCTCTCGTCGTCAGGTTGAACAGTCCCACCGCCATCGAACCGTCCTCCAGCGGCTTTGCCAGCACCAGCTCCTCCGCGGTCTTCCGCGTCACCGCCGCCTGCCGCCCCAGCGCATCCTGGTCCACGTCGATGACCTCGGCGTTGCACAGCACATTCAGCGTGAACGCATCCAGGTGGTCCATCTGGCCTGAGAAGATCAGCGGCGCCGCCATCAGCGACCACATCGACATGTAGCTGTACTGCTCCTCGTGCGTCAGCCGCGTCGGCCTTCCCGGCGCTTCGCTGTGGCGCGCATCTCCCACCGTGCCGATCAGGATGTAGTCCGGATCGTTCCACCCCCCCGGCCCGGCGTAGCCGCTATGCTCTGCGTTCGCCATCCCGATCGTGTAAAACGCCGGCAGGGAATCGCCCGCCGACAGGCCCAGGTCGCCCGTCGTGCGCCACGAGTTGCCGCCCACGCTCCGCCCCCACTCCCACACCGCGCCAACCCCGTACTGGCACAGGTTCAGCGCCACATCGCGCGGCTCGGTCCGCAGCAGGCCACCCATCTTCAGGTACGGTTTCTCCAGCTCGTCGAGCGATCTGTCCTTGGCCACGTGCCCGTACGAGCACCAGTCGTACTTCAACAGGTCGAATCCCCACGCCGCAAACTGGTCCGCATCCCGCTGCTCGTTCCCGTACGAGCCCGTAAAGCCCGCGCATGTCAGCGGCCCCGGTGAGCTGTAGATGCCCGCTTTCAACCCCAGGGAATGAATGTAGCCCGTCAGCGCCGCCATGTCCGGAAACCGCGCATTGGGCAGTATGTTGCCCTGGCTGTCGCGCAGCGGTCCGCCCAGCGCCGCATCCCGCGCCTTCGGCTCGCGCGCCCAGCAGTCGTCGATGTCCACGTACGCGTAGCCGAAATCCGCCATCCCCGACGAGATCATCGTCGCCGCCGCGCTGCGCACATCGTCGGCCGTGATCCGCGCGTAATAGCTGTACCAGTCGTTCCAGCCCATCTGCGGCGTCAGTCCGATGGTCTCGCCCACCACGATCCTGAACCCGCGCCGGTCGCGCCCCTGCCCGTTGCGGGCTTGCCATACCACCGCGTACGAGCCCGCCTCAGCCGGCGCTGCGCCGCTCACGATTCCCGTCTGTTGATCCAGATGCAGCCAGTGCGGCAGATGACGCGCCGAAAAAATCATCGGCCGCGCCCCCGTGCACGGGATGCGATAGAGAAACGGATGTCCGGGGCGAACGCCGTACACCGTCGGCCCATGCAGTTGCGGCGCGGGGCCGGGTGGCGGCGTGCGCAGGTCCGATGTCTGCTCGGCTCCGGCCCGCCCCCAGCAGATCAGCATCAGAAATGTCAGTGCAATCCTGAGAAAATCCCGGACCCGCGGCCGCATGAATAGAACCTCCGGACCTCTTCGAACCGCCCGTCTTCAGCCGCTTCGTGGGGGTCCCGGAATCCAGGGCGTCGTGCCGCCCTTCCGCGCTACTGCTTCCCGAAGCGGTACACAATCCCGCCCGTGAAGCCGCGGCTGTTCTGCACCGTCGAGCCGAACCCCGTGGCCAGGTACTCGGGCGCAATCCGGAAGGCCACGCTCGGCGTCAGGTTGTACTCGCCCACAATGCTGGCGCTCAACCCGAACGTGCTCCCGTCCGGATACAGTCCCAGCAGCGTCGGCGAGATCCCGTTCGTGTCGCCGGAAAAGTTGCCGTACGACCATCCGCCCATCACCCGGCCCGCGATCGAGTACTTTGGCTGCATGTAAAAGCGGTACGTCGGCCCGAACAGAATGTTGTACATACTCACCTGCGGCCGTGTAAACCCACCCTGGCTGTAGGTGTTGATGCCCACATACGCAATCCCGTAGCTGCCGCGCCCGTCCAGCGTAAAGCCCAGCCGCTCATTCCAGTAGCGCGTCAGCCCCGTGTTCCACGCGTAGAAGTTCAGACGCTGCTGCGAGGGGCCGGGAATAAAACGCAGAAAACCCAGATTCAGGTACGTCTCCCACCGGTGGTCGTACGCGTCGTGGATCGCCGTCGCGCGCCGCTGTTCCCGGCGCTGGCGAATGCGCGCCTGCACCGTGGCCTGGCCCTGCAATTCGCCGGCAGACGGCTGCGTCGAGCCTGCCTGGCTCGAGGATTGGCTACCGCCTGTGGTGCTATCGGATGAGCTCTGTGCGAAGGCGGCTGGCAGGGCCGCGCAGGTGAACGCCAGCAAAAGTGCGAGTCGGCGAAAAGATTGCATCGGTATCGGGATTCCTCCACGGGAGTGCGAGAGCCCGCCCGGACAGCCGGCCTCCCAGGAAGCCTTGGATGCTCCTCGGGATTCAAACCGCTGGGGCGCTCCCCCCATTAGGTATTAAACCATCTTGGGGGGAGTCTTGTGACCGCCATCGCTCGCGCTTGCTCTATTTGGACGCATCCGGACCCCCTACGGCACATCCGCTTACACAATCGCCTGCAGATCCGCCAGCAGTTGCGCCTCGTCGAACCCGCTCGGCGATCCCTTCGCCGCCAGCCAGTCCCGGCTCAGCAGCGTATGCGCCTCGTCGCAATAGTGGCTCCAGAAACTCAGCGTCATGGTCTGCAGTTGCCCCCAGGTCACGCACGTAAACCCGCTCGCGTCGTACTTGCACACAAAAACCGCGTGTCCGCCCCAGCTTCCGGCTGCGGCGTCCGCTCCCGCGCCCGGCTCATAATCCCACACCGCCTGGTTCTGCGCCGTCACCGGCATCGCCAGGCCGATATACACTCCGCCGAACAGTGCGATCGACTGCCGGATCTCCGTAACATCGGACGGCTGCGGATCGGCAAACGCCGTCAGAACGTGACCCGCGAATCCCTGCTTCTGCCAGTCCTTCAACACGTCCAGCTCAATGCCTCCGTTGTCGGTGCTCGGATTCCCCGGCACGTAGCCGTCCCACTTTTCGTAATACGACTCGATGGTCGCGTCCGGAATCGTGATCTCCTGCCCGGTGTTCGCCGTCCACACCTGCACCGCGTGTCCGCACCCTGCAATGGTGCAATCGCCCAGCCGGTCGTTCAGCATCATGCCCCAGTTGGCTATCCCCCTGCTCCAGTCGGACGCGGGCGGGGGCGGCGGCAGCTCCGGTTTCAGATACTTGCCCAGCTTCAGCGTGCGGGTATCGGTTTTGATGGCCTTCCGGCCCAGTCTGCGTGGCCCCCACCGGTGGGCCGCGCTCTGCTCGCGATTCCGCGCTGTGGAAGTCGAACCGCGGTTCGCTGATGTTCCTTGCCTGTCTGCTGTCATGGGAGAGGTCCTTTCTTCGGCGCGGTTTTGCCCCTCGATGGAGGAATCGCCGCCATCCCGCCATCAAGTCGCCTGTTATTTTGATTCAAATTGACTCATTTCGGGATGTGTTGCTGTTATTGTGGCCTAGAGCGTCTAATTAATCGGCAATTCCAGCGCGACATTTTCGAGCTGCGTACCCCACCCCGATGCCTTTTCCCCCGATCATCGGTATCGTTTTCGTTCGTGGGTGGTAAACTCCGCTGGAGGTCGGTCGCCGCAGAACGGCGAAAAGGAGCATAACGCATGGGCAAGTTTGTTGTTGGAGTCATCCTGGGGCTGGTTCTTATGCCCCTCGCAGTCCTGGCTTGGTTCCACTGGGGAAATCCCCCCGTGGCCGTCGCAGATCCGCCCTTGCCCATGGAGCGCCAGATCACCCACGTCGCCCTCAACGCACGCATCGACCGCCAGAAGCCCGATACCGTCCCCATTCAGGCCGATGAGGCCAATCTCACCGCCGGCGCCGGCATCTATCACGATCAGTGCGCCGCCTGCCACGGCTTCTACGGCAAAGCCTCCAGCTTCGGTCCGCACATGTTCCCCAGGGCTCCCGAGCTCTGGAAGAAGCACAAAAATGGCAATGTCGTCGGCGTCAGCGACGACCCCCCGGGCGAGACCTACTGGAAGGTTGACAATGGCATCCGCCTCACCGGCATGCCGGCCTACAAGGATGTCCTCACCGACACCCAGATCTGGCAGGTCACCCTCCTGCTCGCCAACGCCGACAAGCCGCTGCCCCCGGCAGCCCTTGCCATCGTGCGTGACGAGCCGCCTTCGCCTCCGCCCGCCGCGCCCGCGCCTGCGCGCAAGCGTTAAAATGCGGGGCAGGGTGATCCTCAGCCCGGGTGAAGGGACACGGAACGTATGAGCTTCATCGACACCCTCAAAAAAGCCTTCGGCTTTGTCCTGCTCAGCATGGGAGTCTCGCGGCCTGCCCCCAGGCCGCGGACTGATCCTGGTCCTGCGCCTCGTCCCGGTCCGCGCCCGTAGGCCATTCGACCTGCCTGCTCCGCCTCCGGGGCCTCAGCCGCGTCCACCACTCCTGCGTCTTCGCCGCGCGCCCCGTACAATACAAGTGGAAGCCCCCTGATCCGGCCGATGCCACATCCTGAGGACAGCAAATCTCAACGCGCTGCGAAGACCCCTGCTTCATCCGCCTCCGCCGAGTCTCGGCGCCGGCAGGATGAAGACCCGGTCGGCAAAGTCTATGACACCCGCCTCATGCGCCGGCTCGGCCGTTACGTCCGTCCCTACTGGTTCCAGGCCATCATCGCCTCGGCCGCCGTCACGCTCAAGTCCCTCTGCGATGTCGCCGGGCCCATCCTCGTCATGGTCGCCGTCGATCGCTACCTCGCGCCCGACGCCGCTGACCGCGACGCCTCCAACGCCGTAGCGCATTGGGTCGCCAATGCCAGCCCGCTGGCCAGGCTCCTTCCCCCGGATCCCTTCGCCGGCGTCAGCCGCCTCGCCGCCATCTACCTCATCCTGCTCGTCTCCGCCTATCTCTTTCAGTTCATCCAGGTCTACCTCATGCAGTGGACCGGGCAGAAGATCATGTTCGATCTCCGCCGCGACATCTTTCGCCACATGCAGCGCATGCACGTCGGTTTCTTCGATGTGAACCCCGTCGGACGCCTCGTCACCCGCCTCACCTCCGACGTTGACGCCGTTAACGACATGTTCACCGATGGCGTCCTGGCCATCGTCAATGACTTCTTCATGCTCACCATCATGGCCGTCGTCATGATCGCCATCTCCTGGTGGCTGGCCCTCCTCGCCTTCGCCGTGCTTCCTCTCATCCTCATCGTCACCCGCATCTTCCGCGACCATGTACGCGAGAGCTACCGCCGCGTCCGCACCGCCATCGCGCGCATCAACAGCTTCACCCAGGAACACATCACCGGCATGAGCGTCGTCCAGCTCTTCAACCGCGAAGACCGCGCCTACAGGGACTTTGAGGCCGTCAACCACCAGCACATGGTCGCCTTCAAAGACACCATCCTCGCCTACGCCCTCTATTACCCCGCCGTCGATTTTCTCTCCTCCATCGCCATCGCCCTCGTCGTCTGGCGCGGCGGCTTCGGGGTCCTCCATCTGCCTCCGCTCGTCACCATCGGCGTTCTCATCATGTTCACCCAGTTCTCCCTGCGCTTCTGGCGGCCCATCCAGGATCTCAGCGACAAATACAACATCCTGCAGGCCGCCATGGCCGCCTGCGAACGCATCTTCAAGCTCATGGACGCGCAGCCTGAGATCGTCAGCCCTCCCCAGCCCGTCCCCGGCAACGGCTCCAACCGCATCGAGTTCCAGCACGTCTGGTTCACCTACCAGAAGCTAACCCCGCAGCAGCAGGCCGCCCTCGCCGCCGCGCAGGCCCCCGATCCCTCGCTGCCGGACCACTCCGCTCCTCCCATCGACCTCGCCGCCCTCGACGGCATCGAGTGGATCCTCAAGGATGTCTCCTTCACCATCGAGCCCGGACAGACCATCGCCATCGTCGGACACACAGGCGCCGGAAAAACCACCCTCACCAGCCTCATGATGCGCTTCTACGAGGTCACCGCCGGACGCATCCTCATCGATGGCGTCGACCTCCGCCGCCACGACCTCCAGCAGCTCCGCCGCCACTTCGCCGTCGTGCTCCAGGATCCCTTCCTCTTCTCCGGCACCATCGGTGAAAACATCCGCCTCGGCAACAGCGATATCTCTCCCGCCGACATGCGCCGCGCCGCCCGCGACGTCAATGTCCTCGACTTCATTGACTCGCTTCCCAACGGCTTCAACGAGACCGTGCGCGAACGCGGAAACTCCCTCTCCACCGGCCAGAAGCAGCTCGTCAACTTCGCCCGCGCCCTCGCCTACAATCCCCGCATCCTCATCCTCGACGAGGCCACCTCCAGCGTCGATACCGACACCGAGCTGCGCATCCGCTCCGCCCTCGAACGCATGGTCGAGGGCCGCACCAGCGTCCTCATCGCCCATCGCCTCTCCACCGTCCAGCGCGCTCACGCCATCCTCGTCATGCACAAAGGACAACTGCGCGAGATGGGCTCCCACCAGGAACTCCTCGCCCACCGCGGTCTCTACTGGAAGCTCTACCAGTTGCAATACAAGGATCAGGAGGTCGGCGCACTCGCCCCTCCGCCCGCCGAGCCCTCCGCCGCCCCCGCCATCTGAACCCCCGCCCGCGCACCCCGCCGCTCCCCACGCACCAGCAAAGCCAGCTCTCCCCCTGAAACTCGGTGCCCCACGCCCCAGCGAAGCCAGTTCTCCCACTGAAAATGGTTGCCCCAGGTGCCTCGCTTCCGGGCACCTGGGATAGCGTAAACCTTAGCCGTGTAGCGTTTTTCGCCGTGATAAATGGCTCACAGCGTCAACCCCCCGCCCTGCCACCCCCACCCCACCCGCAATCCCAAAAAA
>JAJXXG010000969.1 GCA_021781255.1 Acidobacteriota bacterium | reverse complement strand
GCTCGCCGCGCCGGCCACCTTCATCTCCGTCGCCAGATACACGCGTCCATCCTGCATCTGGATGGCAAACGGTTCGGCCTCGGTCATCGTGGTCCCATGCAGCCGGTCTGTCAGCGTCAACGCGCCCAGCCGTCCATCATTCAGCTGCCAGGCCGCACTAATCGCGCCATCCTGCAGCTTGAACCAGTCCCCCTCGTGGGTCAGGTTTGCCGTCCCCGGATCCAGCGTCTGCGCACCCGCGCTGCACATGCTCGCCATCGTCAGCACACACAGCATCTGCCATCCAGCTTTCATCGTTCCCTTCCAAACGTGCATCGCTGCAATTCCTTTCTTCTTTCTCTGTCTACCTTCCGTACTGGTCTCCTCATCAAACAGTCCCTTCGCCAGATTGGAAGCGTTTTCTTTCTCGAACCGGCCGCAGGTTTCACCCGGCCCGCGCTTTCCCACTATGTTTGGAACCTGCAAGTGTATCGCATATACAGGCACACCTGGCCACCCTTTCTTTCCGTCTCGTTCAAGCCTTTCACGAGGCACGCCCCCGGCAGCGTATCATCTCTTCCATGCAACGCAAACTTCGCTGGGGGGTCCTCAGCACAGCCGCTATCGGCGTCAAGAAAGTCATTCCCGCCATGCAGCAGGGAAACTTCTCGTCTATTGACGCAATCGCCTCCCGCTCCCTTGCCTCCGCCCGCTCCGCAGCCGCCGAGCTCAACATCCCCCGCGCCTACGGCTCTTACGAAGAACTCCTCGCTGACCCCGAAATCGACGCTATCTATAATCCACTGCCCAATCAGCTCCACGTGCCGTGGACGATGAAGGCCGCAGAGGCCGGCAAGCACGTACTCTGCGAAAAGCCTCTCAGCCTCACCGTCGCTGAGGCCCGCACTCTTCTCGACGTTCGCGCTCGCACTGGCGTCCAGATAGGCGAAGCCTTCATGATTCGCACCTTTCCCCAGTGGCTCCGCCTGCGCGAGCTCATTCACGAAAACCACATCGGTCCCCTGCGCTCCATCACCAGCTTCTTCAGCTACTTCAATCGCGACCCCTCCAACATCCGCAACCAGCCCGACGCCGGCGGCGGCGCGCTCTACGATATTGGTTGCTACTGCATCCAGATCTCTCGCCTTGCCTTCGGGCAGGAGCCCACACGCGTCGTTGCTCTCACTGAGCTTGACCCTGAGCTGGGCATCGATCGACTGACCTCGGCCATCCTTGACTTCCCTTCCGGCCAATCCATCTTCACCTGCAGCACGCAGCTCGTCCCTTATCAGCGCGCCCACTTCCTCGGCACCCACGGCCGCATAGAAGTCGAAATCCCCTTCAATGCACCCAATGACCGCCCCACACGCATATTCATTGACTCCAGCGGCGATCTCACCGGCTCCGGCATCACCACTGAGACCTTCCCCACCGCCGACCAGTACACGCTCCAGGGCGATGCATTTTCGCTCGCTGTCTTGAACGGCGGCCAGGTCCCCGTCCCACTCGAAGACGCCATCCGAAACATGGCCGTCATTGAAGCCATCTTCCACTCCGCCAAATCCGGCCAGTGGGAAACGCCCGTCGAATCGGGCTCTCCCGCTGCAGTCTGACCGCTTCACATGCTTTTCAGTTGTCGAGAAAAGATTTGTCGTGCCGTTAGCGGCTCTCGCCCGCCCGCAGAGCCGCCTGCGCGCGACGGCTATAGCGCCCCGTCAACGCATTCCACCGGATAGTCGCCAGCTCCTTCAGCATCTGCATCCCATCTTTCAGATAGCTCATCCGCGACCGCTCATCGTGCGCCCAGCTCACCGCCACTTCCTTCACCTTCAGCCCGTGCTTCAGCGCGATAAACAGTATCTCCGGATCGAATCCCCACCGCTCAATCGTCTGCAGCCCGAACACCGTCCGTGCTGCATCGCGCGTAAAGGCCTTGAAGCCGCATTGCGTGTCCGCAAAGGGCAGACGCATCATCATCCGCGTCACAAGGTTGAAACACCGCCCAAAAATCTGTCGGTAGAGCGGCTGCCTGTGCGTCTGCCGACCGCTCTCCAGCCAGCGCGACCCAATCGCAATATCCGCTCCCGCTTCAATCGCCGCGAACAGCCGCCCGGCCTCTTCCATAGGTGCAGACAAGTCTGAGTCCGTGAACATCACCACGTCCCCGTGCGCCTCCATCATCCCGTGCCGCACGCTGTAGCCCTTGCCATGGTTGCCCGGATTCGATAGCAGCTTCACCTCCGGCGCATCCTGCATGATCGTCCGCACCAGCTCTGCCGTGTTATCGCGCGACCCGTCGTCCACCACCAGGATCTCCGCATTCCAGCCCTGTGACCGAACACACTCCAGCACATTCCTCAGCGTCGCGGGAATCCGCGCACTCTCGTTGTAGGCCGGGATCACAATGCTGTACTGCGGATTGGGCGTCTCGCTCACATTCCCTCCGGCCCCGGCTTCTCCGGGAGCGCGGCAAAGGCTTCCGCAATCATAAACCTCTTCTCTCAACCCTCGCCCGGCCGTGCCCTTGGCACATTTACACCCCTAACCCCATGATCCCGAAGGACCATCTCCCGTAACCCC
>JAJXXG010000599.1 GCA_021781255.1 Acidobacteriota bacterium | reverse complement strand
TAGCCAGCCGGATACCAGAGCTTAGGCTGGCGAATCTCGATGGGAAAGTCGATGATGTTCTGGCCCGTGTGCAGATTGACTTTGCTGGTGAGGCTTATCGGCTTGCCGTCGCCGGAGTATTGAAGGCTGACGTGCGCCGGGCCGTCGATGGATGACTCGACCAGAACCTCTGCATCAAGATGGGCGACTTCCCTGCTGACGTCGCGCTGGTGGATGGCGAAATCGGCGATGCGCACCTTGTCCCAGGCCTCGATGCGCACGGGACGCCAGATGCCGCTTGTGACGAAACGCGGGCCCCAGTCCCAGCCGTACTCATAGGCTGCCTTGCGGATGTAAGTCTTGTCCGCGGTTTTCGTTTTTGGCTGCCATGGATCGGCGTTTGCCACCGCTTCAGCGGCCTTGATGGGCGAGGGGAAGACGACACGCAGCAGATTCTGCCCAGCGTGCAGGTTGCCCTTCGCGGGCACGCGCCAGACGCGGAACATGTTGTCTGCGTTCAGCACCTGCGTTCCGTTCAGGTAGACCTGCGCAGCCGCATCGAGGCCATCGAAGACGAGATCGACATTGGCGCGCGACAGCAGCGCCGGGGTCGCATCGAAGCTGACGCGGTACTCCCAGCTTTCATTTTCGATCCATTGCAGCCGGGATTCTTCGTCGCGATAGAAGGGGTCGGAAATCTTTTTGTTGGCCAGCAGGTCCAGGTGTACGTCACCGGGGACGGTGGCGGGCAGCCAGCCTTGCTCTTCTTTCTGCGCGCCTGCGTCCATCTGGCGGAATTGCCAGCCGCGATCCAGAACGAGAACCGCATTCCGGGCGCGGCTCACCTGCGCGCGGGCAGCCCCGCCCGCACCAGCCAACGCGCAGCATGCGATGGCTGCTGCAATTGCTCTTCGCATTGAAAATCCTCCCGATTCTTCGCGCGACGGATGTCAAGGCCAACAGCGGCGCGCTACCAAACCGCTGATAAGGTTATCATTGGTGTTCGTTGTCTCGCGCAGGATGGGATAAGCCGTTCAATCCCGATGAAATGAACAACGGACCACACCGTTTGTCCGCACCATGCGTCTGACAAGGAAGAAGCAAAAAGCGGTTGAATCGGGCGGGCGGCAACTTCTTGACCAAGTCAACCCCGGCCATAAGTTTTTCAATCCAAACAGAAACCTTGTACGCAAAAAGGCAAATGGGCTGTACAATCACCACGAGGAGAAACATGGCCGGAGATATTCAACTTACTTGCAGCGACTGCGGGCAGGATTTTACCTTCACCGCTGCCGATCAGGCGTTCTTTCAGGAACGCGGTTATTCGACCCCAAAGCGTTGCAAGCCTTGCCGTACGGCAAAGAAGAACGACCAGGGGGGATCCGGCTACCGTTCGGCTCCGGCACAGGGAACACCTGTGATCTGCTCGGGGTGCGGTCAGCCTACAACCGTGCCTTTTGAGCCGCGTGGCGACCGCCCGGTGTTTTGCCGGGATTGCTATCAGGCACGCAAGGGCAGCAGCGGCGGTGGCGGCGGCGGCAGTTCGCGCGGCCGCGGGCGCTACTAGGCATCCTCATCCGGCCCCGGGTTTTCGTCTGACTCGGGGCTCTACCTTTTGCAGGCAGCTTCGAGCTTGGCTACCATGCGTCGGCGAAAGTGCGCCTGCGGGGCAGATGCGCAGCTTGGAACGCCGCGGCAGGTCACAAGCCGGCGAGACGCGGGCGATAAGCGGAAATGATTGAGGGCAGCCACGCATCCTGCGGCTGCCCTCTTTGATTCTTAAGGATGCTTTACCGCTTCTTTGCGGGCTTGGGAGCGGGCTTCTTTGCCGCCGGTTTGGATGGCCTGGCCGGTTTGGCTGGTTTGGCGGCAGGATGTTTTTTGGCGGGCGCCTGCTTGACTGCAGGCTTCGCTTTAGCGTGCGCCTTGACCTGGGCCTTTTTGACTGCCGTCTTTGCCGCGGGCGCCGGTTTAGCAGACTTTGCCCCCCTGGCCGGAGCCGGAGTGGGCTTCCTGAGCGCTGGGGCGGGCCTGGTCTTGCCTGCAGGCGCAGGCTTCTTTGCAACAACCTGAGTCTTTGGAGCCGGTTTGGGAGCGGGCTTTAGCACCGGTCTGGGCGCTGCCTGAGGCTTTGCGACCTTTGCCGGCTTGACCTCAACCTCCCTGGCTTCCTGCTTCTTTGCCGGCTTGAACGGCGGAGCGGGCGCGGCCTCTTTGGGAGCTTTGGGAGCTTTGGGAGCTGGGGGCTGCTTCTTCGCAGCTTTGGAAGAACGCTTCGCCGGCTCTTCCTCGGCTTCGATTTCTTCCTCTTCGCCTTCCTCCATGAGTTCAGGCCCCATCTCGTCCTTTGAGATGCCGAGGCCGAGATCGATCTCCTCTTCACCGCCGATGTCGTCCAGGTCCTCTTCCTCTTCGAGACCCTCCTCCTCGTCCTCGTCTTCGTAGGAGCGCTCTTTGACCTTCTCGGCAGTGCGCTTGGCGCGCGACCGCTTGATGGTGACCTGCGGCGGCGGAGCGGGCGGCGAATGTGGCTCCAAGAAGGCGCGCATCTCTTCGGGCGTGGTCAGGCGGCCGTCGATCAACTCCAGAAACAGCTGCTGAACGATCCCGGGGTAAATGGGTAGCTCAGGAGTAATGCGCATTTCCTGCATCAGGGCGTATGGAATGCGCTGGCGCGCCTCGGGCCAGACTTTCAGGAACAGGTTGTAGCGCTCTCGGACCGCTGCATCCTTGCTGGTAAAGCCGAGCCAGAGGACGGCTTCCGGGTCATACGTGGTGAAGAGCCGGTAGCCTGCCGAGGGGGTCTGATTTTCCTTTGCTCGCAGCACCTTGGCAAAGGCGGCTGCCATCGAGTCAAGACCATTCCATTCCTCGACAAAGCCGGGGCGCAGCATCTGCTTTTTCAAGGCAGAAAGATCCTTCGGAGCGAGCTTGGCTGTGAGCAACTGCATCTGCGCGGCGGACATGTCGGCATGAATGCCCTGCATGAGCAGTTCAACAGCCAGTTCATGCAGAGCCTTGAGCTTTTCTTCATCAGCCTTTGCGGAGGTCCATCCCGGGAACAGGACCTTCATCCATCCCCCGTCTTCAAGCGCGCGCATCACTTTGAGGCCATCATCCTCGTGGCCAATCTGCTCCAGCTCAAAGCTGCGCTCCATGGGAGCCATGTGCTCGATCACGCCCGCTTCCCGCGCATTCTCATAACGGGTCTGAGTGCGGGGATCGAACTCCCACCCGAGCCGGGCACGATAACGTGTGGCGCGCACGAGCAGGGATGGCTGGTCAAGGAAACTGTAGTTTGACACGAGACGCAACGTGCGGGACTCAATGTCAGCCGCTCCGTTGGTGGGGTCCATCAGGAGCCCGAAGGAACCCTCGTTGAGCGAGATGGCCATGGCGTTGACGGTGAAGTCGCGCCTGCGCAGGTCATCCTGAATGGAGCCTTGATGGAAGACAGGCTTTCCAGGCTTGGGATATTCCCGGCGATGCGTGCTGACGACATCCACCCGGACAGTGCCTGGGAAACAGAGGTAGAGCGAGCGCAGCGCCTCGTCCTCGCCCCACACCTTGCCGCCAAGTTTCTCAATTGGTTTCTTTAGTTTGAGGCCATTTCCCTGAACCGCCACTTCAATCTCGCGGACGGCATGGCCACTGGTTAGATCGCGGACCGCATCCCCGGTGAGAAACAGGAGCATGCCTGCCTCGCGGGTTGTGTCGCGCAACAGGCGCAGTGCGTTTCGCTGGTCGGCCGAGAGGCGATTTTCAAGAAGGTAGATGTAGTCGGGCATGCGCTCCCTGCTTCTGCCGCCCCCACTCAAGCCAACTATCTGATGTTGTTACCCTTAGGCCACGTTTCAGTAGAGGTTGCAAACCAGTACCTTATCACAACCGCTGCGTGTTGGCTAGGGCGTTCTGCACACAAATTGCTGCTTTTGTTCTCGCTCCGCACGCTGCGCCATGCGACAATCCAGAACGATGGCATCTCTTCGTAAGCCGGTGATTGTGCGTAAGTTCAGCCGCGACTGGTTGGCGGGCTATGCGGGCGCCGGCTTTGGCGATGATGCGGCGGCCGTGGAGGTTCTGGACCTGAGCGGGAAAGTGCTTACCATAGGCTGGGATGCGGTGAAGTGGGTCTGCTTTGTGCGGGACTTCCCTGCCGGCGAGCAGGCCAACCCGGAACGTCTGCTGCAGAAGCGCTTTACGGTAAGGCCGCGCACCGCTGGGCTGTGGCTGCGGATGACACTGACCGACGGGGAGGAACTGGAAGGGTTGGCAGCGAATGACCGCTCGCTCGTGGAGGGCGCCGGTCTGTTTCTGACTCCGCCGGACACCCGGTCGAATACGCAGAAGATTTACGTGCCGCGGCAGGCAATTCAGAGCCTGGAGGTAGTGGCTCTGATTGGCGCGGGCGGGCGCAGGCGGGCCGCAACGATGAAGCGGGCCGAAGCCCAGTCGGAACTGTTTCCGGCAAATCCCGATACGGAATAGTAAATAAAAGCTTCCGAAGGTGTTCCCGGCCAGCGGAAGAGTCGTGGCGGGGCCAGTTCCGGTACAATTTCCTCGATGAAACTAGGCGAGATGGCAACCCGGCTTGGCGCAGAGCTGCGCGGCGACGCAGAGCTGGAAATTACTGGCGTTAAAGGGATTGAAGACGCCGGGCCCACTGAAGTCACCTTCGTGGCCAATCCGCGATATACGGGACTGGCGCGGAAGACGCAGGCCGCAGCCGTGCTGGTGGAGCCGGAATTCCCTAAGATTGATGCGCCGACCCTGAGGCTGAAAAACCCTTACCTGGCGTTTTCCCGCGCGTTGGGCATGTTTTACCAGCCGCCTGCTTACCCGCCAGGCATCCATCCGACGGCGGTGATTGATTCCTCGGCGGAGATCGGCGAGGGAGCGCATGTCGGAGCCTATGTGGTGGTGGGTTCGGGGGTGCAACTGGGGCCGCATGCCACACTCTTGCCCCACGTGGTGCTCTACCCCGGCGTGCGGGCGGGCAGCCATCTCTTTGCCCATGCGCATGCGGTGGTGCGCGAGGGGTGCGTTCTGGGTGACCACGTAACGCTGGAGAACGGCGCAATTGTGGGCGCGGACGGCTTTGGCTTTGCAAGGAACGAGGCCGGGCAGTGGGAGAAGATTCCGCAGTCGGGTCCGGTGCGGCTGGGCGACCGGGTGGACATACAGGCGAACGCCTGCATTGACCGGGCAACTGTCGGCGCGACCGAAATCGGCGATGGGACCAAGGTAGATAACCTGGTGCAAGTGGGCCACGGCTCGCGCGTGGGCCAGAACACCCTGCTGTGCGCGCAGGTGGGCCTGGCCGGGTCGTCGGTGATTGGCAACAACGTCATTCTGGCGGGTCAGGCTGGGGTTGCGGGACATTGCAGCCTGGGCGATGGCGTGATTCTGACGGCGCAGTCGGCCGTGTCGCACGACGTTCCAGCGGGCAAGATGATTTCCGGCTCTCCGGGCTTCGACAATCGGGTATGGCTGCGGGCTGTGACGATCTTCCAGCGGCTTCCGGAACTGCTGAAGCGGCTGGACCGGCTGGAGAAGAAACTGGCGGCGCAGGAGCCGGCGGTGAGCGCACCTGCGGACCCGAAAGAAAACAAGGACCGGCCATGAGAACAAGAGCAATCAGTCTTTTTGCGGCTCTGCTGCCCCTGCTTTTGCTGGTGTGCGGCTGCCACTCCTACCAGATCGACACAACGGTAGTGAACCGCACCGGCGATGCGATTACGCTGCTGGAAGTGAATTACCCAAGCGCCAGCTTCGGGGTGGACAAGCTGGCCCCGGGCGCGCACTACAACTATCGCTTCAAGGTGCGCGACAGCGGTCCGGTGAAGGTGCAGTACACGGAGAGCAGGACTGAGCAAATGCGCCAGATGACCGGTCCTGAGCTCGCCGAGGGGCAGGAGGGCCGGCTGGAGATTGTGCTGCTGCCCGGCGGCAAAGCGGAGTTCGTCCCCGAACTTAGCCCGAAACGCTAGAGCGCATCGGTTGCTGCTCCTGCAGGATTGAACAAATATAAGAAAAGAACTGTTTTCGCGCCTGTTCCCTTTTGAAATCCTTCCGATAACCACCGTGGGAGAAGGAACGTGCGCGGGAGCCCCGGCATCAAAGACGGTCGCTATCCGGTTCCGTGGAAGCGTAAGTACGGCTTCGCTCTGCGCCTGGCGGGCTGCTTTTTCTCTGTCGCGCTGGCCACAGGATTCGTGGTTTCGTTCGAGCTGCCCGGAGCCGCATCGAACATGCTCTGGATCGCCAACGGGGTGCTGCTGGCCTATCTTCTGCTGGCTCCGCGATGGCGCTGGCCCGCCTATCTGGCGGCGGGCTTTGCGGCCGAACTGGTGGGGAGTACGCTAGTCGCCGGCCACTGGAGGCAGAATCTGCTGCTCACCCTGCTGAACATGGGCGAGGTGGCGATCAGCGCACGCCTGCTGAGAAGGCGTTCTACCGATCTGCCTCAATTTACTGACAGGGGTTATCTGCTGCGGTTTGGCGGCTTCGCCATTCTGGCCGGGCCGGCTGGCATGGGGCTGCTGTTCGCTGCGCTGGCTGTTCCCATGCTTCACGGAAATCCCGTCTCCTCGTTCCTGTCGTGGGTCATCGGCGATGGACTTGGAACCGCCGTCACCACGCCGGCCTGCGTCGCGATCTTTCGCACGGGGCTCAGAATCACCACCAGGGTCGAAGGCGCCTGGCGTTATCCGGCCGCGCTTCTCATCCTTACCATTGCCGGTTTCTCGCAGATGCGGGTGCATGTGCTCTTCCTTGTGTACCCTCTGCTGGTGCTGGTTCTTCTGCGGATGGGTATCGCCTGGGCGTCTCTGGGCGCACTGTTCGTTACGGTAACGGGCACTTATTTCACGCTGCATGGACATGGGCCGCTGCTGATCGCAAAGACCCTCACGTCCGCGGCGCCAGTCGTTCTGCTGCAGATCTACATTGCCTCGGGCATGTTCATGCTTTACAGCATCTCGATCGCACTGGACCGCCAGAAGGCCACCGAGCGCCGGCTTCAGCAGATCGTGATGCTGCATGAGCTTGTGACGGAAAATTCCCGGGACGTGATTATCCTGGCGGATTTTGAGGAACGGCGGAGCTACGTGTCGTCTGCCGCGCAACGGCTGGTCGGGTGGAACCCGGAAGAGCTGATGCATTTCAAGAGCCTCGATCTGGTCCGTCCCGAAGACCGGCCAAGAGCAGAGGCGGCCATGCGCGGGCTCAGGTCTGGAATGGAAGACGTGATGATCGAGTGCCGCGTGCGCAGGCGCAATGGGGAGTACATCTGGGTGGAAGCCAGTCTGCGCGTGGTCCGCAATCCGGTTACCGGCATTCCGTCGGGCGTGTTGAACATGGTGCGCGATATTTCAGAACGCAAGACCGCGGAGCACGAACTGCGCAACGCCTACCATGCGATTGAAGCGCTGGCGGTGACGGACCCGCTGACCCACCTTGCGAATCGGCGGCGTCTTGACCAGTGCCTGACCAGCGAGTGGCGTCGCGGGATGCGCGAGCGCCAGCCTATTTCTCTGCTGCTGATCGATGTGGATCACTTCAAAATGTACAACGACACCTACGGCCACCTGCGCGGCGATGGCTGCCTGAAGCAGATTGCCGAATCCGCCATGGATGTGGTGGCACGGCCGGGCGACCTGGTGGCGCGCTTTGGCGGCGAGGAATTTGCGGTTGTGCTGCCGAACACGCCCAACGAAGGCGCAATGGAAGTGGCCGCGGAGATTTGTGCGTCACTACTCCAGCGGCGGCTGGACCACAAGGCGAGTCCCATCGGCTATGTGACGATTTCGGTGGGATGCGCCACGATGGTGCCCGGCCTGGGGCAGCACGCTCCCATGTTGATTCAGAAGGCGGACGACGCTCTCTATGCGGCCAAAAGGAACGGGCGCAATCAGGTGTATAACGCGGAGGCTATGCACCCGGCGATTGCCGTATCGCATGCGGGCTGAAGTGCCAGCCCATCCTGTTGTCACAGAAAGACGAATGGATGGGCCGGCGGAGCGCGTTGCCTTCGGGATCTAGTGCACCATGCTTTGGAAGAGCGAGGATTTGAGCAGCTCGTTGAATCCTGAGTCGGATGTGGCAAAGTGAACGGCAAGCTGCCCGGCGCTCGAGCTGATGTCCGTGCCTCCAAGAGCGCTCTTTTCCGCGTCTGACCCGCTCATCTTCTTGTAGACCACGGCAGCATTCAGCAGCGAGGACATGGTGGCTGCCGCGAATGCGTCGCCCGTGGCGATGGTGAGATCGAACTTGACACCGTGCTGGAAGTTCATCGAGTACCACGAGGAGAGGAGGCGCTTGCGCACCGAATCATAATCCGTGACCGAGCCGGCCTGCCCCATCACCTGGCGCATCATCGTCTGGGTGCCCTTCTGGTCGAGAATGCTCCACAGGGGCTCGGAATCCACAGACTTCATTGCGTCCATCATCGGGCTGTTGGTCAGCAGGCTTGGTCCAAGGCCGTCACGCACATCAAGCGCCTGCTTTACGGCTTCGCTTTCGCCAAAAACCATGGTGGAAGGATCGACAAAGCAAAGCACCATGCCTGTCTTGCCCATGGGATAGACCTTATTGTTGCGGATGATTTTGGGCCGCACCTTCTGCTTGCGAAAGTTGGCGAGGACATCCTCCATTGCGAACTGGCCCTGGGCGATGCCCACGGTCTGCAACTGGTCGCTCGATGAGCTGGGACGGAAGAGCGCAAAGGCGAGCTGGTCCACGTCGTGGTTGTCATTGAGGCCGGACTTGCGCAAGGCATCGTCGAACTGCTTGAGGTCGGGCGGCATAACGCGGTCGCGCAGTTGCATGGCGGTGTCAGAGTTCTGCATGGCGCGGTAATCGACGACCACCAACTGCTGCACCTCGTGGGGAACAGCCGTGCGGGCGTCATTGGACAACTGCGCGGCGTGAACCGGCAGCACCATTGCAAGAGAGAGCGCGGTAATCGAAACACGAACCAGATTTCTCAACAAATCCATCCTCCGGGAATGCCTGGCAGTATCGGGCGACTGGCCCTGGAACCTCATTCCCTTGCCGGCCGCGGCCTTCAGTGGCTCTCAAACCCGGTGGCCGGGCTGGAAGGAGCGCTGAAACGCGCGGCGGAAGGCTCCAGTGCTTCGCACCCGGTGCATGAGCAACCATGCATGTGCGCCCACCTCTGCATCTTCCATTGTACTTGCCGGGCAATTTGCCGGCACGCACCGCCGCCTTTGAGCGGTGCAGGTTGCGCCATCTATGGCCAGGAAAGTGGAGCAGCGAGACGCCGTTCCAGAATCTTGGTCTCATCGTCGAACCCATTTAATTGACGCATCCACTCGCTTTCCCGCTCACATGCGGCCTCGGGAATCAAACCAATTACCTCACCCTCCGCGGGCGCGGCTTTGTGGCGAAGCGCCACGCGGGAGACCGTGTCATAGACCAGCGATAGGGGTGTTTTCTGGAAGTCGGTGATGTTCATGGAAAGCTGTGCGCGCCCGTGGGCCAGAACGCCCATGGCTTTGACGCCTTTCAGGCCGCCGGATGCCGCGCGGATTTCGCGAGCGATGGCGCGGACCATGGCCACATCGGTGGAGTCGAAATAGATGTTGTAGGCAACGAGGAACTTGCGTGCTCCGACGGCACAGGCTCCGGCCGTTGGGTGCAGGCCGGGGCCGCCCAGGTCGGGCCGCTGGGCCGCGTCCTTGCGCACCGCCTCCCGGAGCCCTTCGAACTGCCCGCGGCGCACGTCCTCAAGGTTGGCGCGGTCTGGCCGGGCCGCGGCAGCCTCATAGAAATACACCGGGACGCCGAAGCGCTGCCAGATTTCGTGGCCTGCCTGGCGGGCAAGCAGGACGCATTGCTCCAGCTTGATGCCGGAGATGGGCACAAACGGGATGACGTCTGCGGCGCCGATGCGCGGATGCACGCCTTCCTGGGTGGTGAGGTCAATCAGCTCAACGGCCTTGCCGACCCCCTTGAGCGCTGACTCGAGCACCGCGGCGGGTTCGCCGGCAATGGTGACAACGGAGCGGTTGTGATCGGCGTCCATGGACCAGTCAAGCAGATGCGCGCCTTCAACGCGCATCGCAGACACAATTGCCTGAACCCTCTGGACATCCCGGCCCTCAGAGAAGTTGGGGACACATTCGACTAAAGGACCTTTCATTCCTGCTCCGAGCGCGGCTACTTCCAGAAGGTGTAGCCAACCTGTATCTGAATACTGGCGTTTACGCCGGGGTTGCGGTCTCCCAGAGATGCCGAGGAGATGTGCTCTCCATTCACGCCCAGATCGATGGACCGCCCGGGACGGATGAAGTAGTGGATGCCGACGCCGCCCTGTGGCGAGAAGTTGAAGACCGAGGTTCCGCCGGGAGTGCCGTGGGGCACGAGCTCGTCCGGGGGAAACTTATGCGTGGTGTAAATGAGCCCGCCCGCGGCCTGAAACCAAGGTTGCAGGCGTCGCGAGTGAGTGAGAAAGTTCCAGCGAAA
>JAJXXG010000876.1 GCA_021781255.1 Acidobacteriota bacterium | reverse complement strand
TCTCTCCTGATACGGCAGGGTGGGACGGCAGTACCCCCCTGCTACATTTCTTAAATCCCGTTTTCCTGACAGGACGGGCAGTCTAGGAGCTTCAATTATGACGACGCTTTCCACTTTTCCTGCTACTACGGATCGCGAGCTGACACCTGTCCCCGTCCCCACCGCAGCTCTCACCTTTCCGCCTTCCATTCTTGAACCGGCTCGAGTGCAGCTCATCCGGATGTTTCGCGATCCGAATGTCCTGGAACGGCCGGAGCGGGCCGAGCTTGTCGCACAGCTACGAGAGGCTGTTGCGCTCGAACCGAAAGTCTCAGAATTGCGCGTGATTCTGGGCATGGCTCTTTGCGTGAACTATGACGCCCAGACAGCGCTCGAAGAACTCCGCGAGGCCTGTCATTTGGACCCCGACAGCTATATTGCCCAGCTCAAGTTCGGCGAATTACTCATGCGCCTGCGCATATGCGGCCAAGCGGCGGAACACACGCAGCTCGCGGCTGAGCTCGCCGTCACGCCACTGCAGGCAGAATTGGCTCGCCGACAAGCCGCCACCATCCGCACTATGCAACGCGACGGTATCGAGCGCGGCGGCTACGGCAAACTGATTAATGTGTTTCGCAACATCCGCGGCCGGTTTGGCCGCAAAGTAGAAGAACAAAGAACGGCTGTCCTGAGCACCCAGTAATCGATGCCTGCAATTCTCAAACTCGGGCTCCTCATTGCGATCTTGCTACCCGCCAGTAAGATCGTTGCCTCGCTGTTCAGCCGCTTTGGCATCCCTGGAATCATTGGCGAGCTGATGGTGGGCATCTTGGCTGGCCCGGGCGCGCTCAACCTCCTTCACTTCAAGGTCTTCAGCGGCGGCCACGCCGACAGCGCCTTTATGCTGCTCGCGCAGTTTGGTGGTCTGGTGCTCATGTTCATTGCTGGCTTTGAGACGGACATAGACCGCATGAAAGAAGCCGGCGTCACAGCGTTTCTCGTCGCGCTCTCCGGTGTCATATGGCCATTTTTTCTCGGCTCATCTGCTGGACACATGCTCGGCCTTCCCTGGCATGTTGCGCTCTTCCTGGGCGGTGCACTCACCGCTACCAGCGTCTCCATCTCCGCGCGCACACTCATGGACGCCGGCCGCATGGCATCACCCGAGGCATCTGTCATCCTCGGCGCAGCCGTAATCGACGACGTGATGGGCCTCTTCGTACTAGCGTTCCTCACTGCCACCGCCAGTGGCACTAATGTGGGCTCCTTTGGTATCGCACCGCAAGCCTCTATCTGGCTCCAAAACCACCTGGCATTCGCAGCGGATCACCCGCTGGTTGTGCGCATGCCCCTCATCGCCTTGAGCGTCGGCATCTTCTTTGTTGTCGGTTATGGCGGAGCCAAGCGCTGGCTCGATCCGCTCATCCGCCAAATGCGCCGCCTCTCCTCCGCAGAAGCCGTGACCAGCTGCGTCCTCGGCCTTGTGCTTCTCTATGCTATCGGCGCAGAATGGCTGGGCAGCGTCGCCGGCATCACTGGAGCGTATCTACTCGGCTTCGTTTTCGACGAATCTGACTTCAAGGCCGATGTGGAGCGTACGTTTCACGCTCTAGGCCATGGCCTGCTCATCCCGCTCTTCTTTGTGTCGATCGGGCTCACCAGCAACTTCCGTGCGCTGGATGGAAACTGGTTCCTGCTGATTGTCATATTTTTTATTGCTGTAATTACAAAAATGCTCGGCTGCGGCCTTGCTGCCATGACTCGCGGCATGGGCTGGGTTCGCAGCCTTCGCATCGGCTGCGGCATGGTTTCGCGTGGTGAGGTCGGCGTGATCGTAGCGGCCATGGCCGTTCGAGCAAAGATATTTACCGAATCCCAGGTCGCGCTCATGGTTGCGGTTGTTCTCTTAACCACACTGCTCACTCCGCTCGCTCTGCGCGGCGCATTTCATCTCCGCTGCCCAGAGGACGACGAGGATGTCTCCGGCGGAGCGGAGGAGGTTCTTGGCGAAAAGGAGCCACCCGAGCCGTTTGTAAGCCTCGAGTCTGCCGATTCGCCACAAGTCGAACGCACCGCAACTCAAGCGCCAGCATAGACACGACCATGAATTCACTCTTGGTCTCCTCAGGAGTCCTACGCAAGGGCAAACCTTAACAGCACGCGGAAAGGGGACGTACTCTATCATTGCCGCTATGCCGACTGTGACGATCCAGACTCGATTTGCTGGCCTGTTACTGCTTATTGCAGGATGGGCGGTAATGCTTCTGGCACCTGTGCTATTGGACTCGACTGCATTGCGCTATGGATTCGGAATTGCCGGCTTCCTCGTCGAGCTTCTTGGCCTATTAATGGTCGGCTTGTACCACCGAGATGAAGCAAGAGGCCGCCGATGACCTTTGCAGACGAACCTCTCACCGTACTCTGTGTAGTGCTCATCGTGGCCTTGCCGTTGGCTCTGGCCGGGCTCGCACTGCTCAACACGGGCCTGGGTCGCTCCCGTAGCGCCGCGCAGTCCCTTCTGGGTGCGCTCGCCGCCGCAGGCGTCGCCTGCGCCGCGTTCAGTACTTGCGGATTTGCCTTCGCAGGCT
>JAJXXG010001000.1 GCA_021781255.1 Acidobacteriota bacterium | reverse complement strand
GCAAAGCACCTTCGCGCCACTCTTAATCACCCGCGATATGCACCAGGATCCGCGCACGGCGGGCTTCCTGCTCGGAGCCGCGGGCCTCGGTAGCTTCTTCATGGGTTTTATACTCCCATCAGTGTCTGACCGCGTGGGACGCAAACCGACGCTCCTGGCGCTTGCCGCGATATCGTCGTTGTTGCCGCTGGCGCTTCTTGTGCGCCCGCTATACTCGCATCTTTTGTTGCTGTCGGCGATTCTGTTCGTCACGCAGGGCGGCCAGGCTATTGCCGCCCTGGTGGTCGTGCTCATCCCTGCCGAGAGCGTGCCACCGGAGTTTACCGGCACAGCGATCGGGATGGTCAACATGGTTGGCGAGTTGATAGGCGCCACCGTGGCACCCACGCTGGGCGGCACGCTGGCCGAATCCTTCGGCCTCGGCACCACCATGCTCATGTCCACCGGCGGAATGGTTCTGCTGTTCGTCGTCGTGCTGTTCCTCAAAGAGACAGTCCACCCGCGCTCCCGCACCACGACATCCGATGTCGCTGCCGCCCGCTAGAGTTGGTTGCATAAATGCCATCAGCTTGAGAAAACCCATCCCTCAGGGGTTAAAACCCCCGATTTTAGGCGCTATGAGTTGCACGGCTGAAGCCGTGCCCTTTCAAAATGCTATTTACGCAACCAAGTCTAGCTCAGTTCCGGCTCCGGCAAATCTTCCAGGGTCTGTTATTAACTCGCTCTCTTAGACTTATCTTTCTTCGTTCCTTCTTTTAGTTCTCCGATACGTGCCTCAAGGCGCTACGGTATGAGAAAACTTACAGCCGGCATACGGCGACTCTATATTACTGATTCGTTGACGCGTGCCGGATGTGGAAACATGGTGCCTGGCTGCATGCCGGCACTTTCATTACCGTTGACTGGGTTGCTTCATCCGTGGGAACACCACGTAGAATTGCCTGGAGAGTCTGGAATTAAGCGCATATACTACCTGCAAATTGCGTTGTTGCAACGCTTGGCTGAAATGCGCGGCGAAGTACGACACACGGAGGTTCGCAGCGGGGAATTGTAGATCTGTTGCTGCACGCCGTGCAAGAACGACGGATGGAAAACTTCGACCGTACGCAGCGCCCTGTACAAAGGTTGAAGAGTAGCCGAGGGGAGATGTAAGAGCCAATGAGTACGGCGCCAAACAAAGTGGGGAAGAGTAAAAGCTCACGGTCCGTGTTCGCTGTGCTCGGCGACGTTCCCCAGGTTTGGCTGCTCCTGCCCTTCTTCATGCTGGCTCTTTGGACCGGAACCGTTTTGGTTCGCGTGGCCCCCAACTTCAAGTGGGAATCGCTGCCGCTTCTTGCTGCTGCGCTTGCGACTGCCGCGTTTGCGCTCATGCTGAACAGGATGTTGCTTCATCCTGTGCCCGCGGCGCCGGCACCGGAAGCCATCGGGGAGGGGTTGAGAGAGCTGCTCGACTCGGCCGGCCCGGCAGTGGTTGCGATAGATGTGGAAGGCCAGTTGATCTATTGCAATTCCGCGGCTGAACGTCTGCTGGGCTACCATGCCGCCGAGTTGGTAATTCCGTGGGGCAAAGCGGAGATTCTGGCTCCCGGCGAGGGTGATCGGCTGTTGGCGGAGATGCAAAAACTCTGCCGCGTCGATCAGGTTCCCGCGCCGACTCTGGCTGCGCGCAGGGTGGCTTATATCGATTGTTTGCGCAAACTGCCGCCTGGCATGGCGCCTAGCTTCGACGCGCAGGTGCGTAACAAGAATGGCCTCACCCTCCCGGTAACCCTCCAAATCTCGCCCCTGCGTGACGTCTCCGGCGAACTAACCGGCATGGTAGCCGTGGCCAGGGATCAAAGCTCTGCGAAGCAGGACGAGCAGGGGCAACGCGAGGCCCAGGAGAACTTCCGCGACCTTCTGGAACACGCCAATGCGATGATTGCCACGCTCAGCCCGGCGGGAAAGTTTCTTTATGCCAACCCGGCATGGGAGCGGTGTTTTGAACTGGACAACACCGCATTGATGGCGTTCGATTCCTTCTACGATTTATTTGAGCCCGCCATCCGAAGCGAAGCGGCCGCGCTCTTTCGCCGTGCACTGGAGGGCGATGCGGTAGACCGTGCTCCCTTGCGCCACCACACTCCCGACGGCCGCGTAATCGAGCTGGAATTGAGCCTCAGCCGCCGTCAAAAAGCCGGCAAAACCCAGGCGGTGCGCTGCCTTCTGCGCGACGTAACGCAGCAGGAACAGCGCGAAAGCCGGCTGGCATTGCAGCTCGCCGTAAGCCAGATCGTGAGCGATAACGCATTGGCCGAGTCCGCGGGCATGCGCATCCTTGGGGCCCTTTGCACCTCGCAGGGATGGGATGTGGCTATTCTCTGGGAGGTTGACGCCGAGCAAAAGCACCTCGAGTTCGGGACCGCCTGGGGAGCGCCGGGCCGGCGCGTGGAGGCCCTGATTCAAGCGAGCATGGTGCAGACTCTGCAAGGCGGCAGCGAATTGGCCGAGCGAGCCTGGAAGGATGGGCGCCCGGTGTGGGTCGCCGACCTGGCCCTGGCTTCGCCAAGTCCGCGCCTGGCAGCTGCTCTGGGCGAGGAGATGGTTTCAGGCTGGGCGGTACCTGTGCGCGCCGGCAGCAAGCTGATGGCAGTGCTGGAGTTCTATTGCCACTTCCGGCTGCGCGAAGACCGCGAGGCGATGGCTGCTGTCGAGATCGCGGCCTACGCGCTGGGACAGATGCTCGTGCAATCCCGTGAACGAGGGCGCGCCGGCGAGTTGAGCCGCCAGCAGGAGATCCTGCTCGATTCGGTCGCCGACGGCATCTGCGGAATCGATCGCAATGGAAAGGTGACCTTCGCCAACCCCGCGGCTGCGCGGCTGCTGGGCATGGCCGCTGATGATCTGATCGGCAGACCGGTACACGAGATCCTGCATTGCTCCGCTCCGGCAGACCGCAATTGCGAAGAGGATTGCCCGCTGCTCCATAGCTCGGCTACGGCCTGCGGAAGGTCAGGCGAAGACATTATCTTTCGCGCTAACGGCAGCTCCTTCCCGGCTGAATATGTTCTCACGCCGATCGGGAGGCAGGGACGTTTTTCGGGCTCGGTGCTCAACTTCCGCGACATCAGCCAGCGCTTCGCCATGGACCGGCTCAAGGACGAGTTCATCTCCACGGTCAGTCACGAACTGCGCACGCCGCTCACCTCCATCCGCGGGGCGCTGGGATTGCTCACCTCCGGCATTCTCGGCGAAACGAACGAAAAAGCCTCCAATCTGCTGCGCATCGCCGTCACCAATTCCGACCGTCTGGTGCGCCTGATCAACGATATCCTCGACCTGGAGCGAATCCAGAGCGGGCGGGAGCCGCTTGCCTTCCGCACCGTGCAATTGGCTGAAATCGTGAAGCAGGCTGTCGAAGACATGCAGCCGGTGGCGGATGCCTCCGGCGTGCAGCTTATCCACGACGCCACGCAGGTTGAGATTGCCGCCGACCCCCACCGCCTGCTCCAGGTACTCACTAACCTGCTCTCCAATGCGGTCAAGTTTTCGCCCCCGAATTCGCCGGTGAGCGTGATGCTGAGGCCCGGGATCACCGGCGTGATTCTCTCCGTGATCGACCATGGACGTGGCATCCCCGCCGACAAGCTGGAGAGCATCTTCGGCCGTTTTCAGCAGGTTGACGCCTCCGACTCGCGGCAGAAGGGCGGCAGCGGCTTGGGCCTGGCCATCTGCCGCACCATCGTGATGCAGCACTCAGGACGCATCTGGGCCGAGCGCAACCCGGTGCGCGGATCCACCTTCCGCGTCTTTCTGCCCTATCAACCCGCTCCCCTCGCGGCTTCGGGCGCCCCACTGCAGGCTGAATCCGCGCAAGGCACCGTGGTGCTGGCCGACGCCAACGCGGAAACGCGCCCCAGGATCGCCGCGCAGCTCGCCCGCCATGGCTATTCCGTGGTACAGGCCGCCAACGTGGAGCAAACCCTGTCCGCGGCGAGCCAGAACGCTCAGGCAATTCTGCTCGATACTTCTCTCGACGGCATGAACGGATGGGAGATTTTGCCGCTGCTGCGCCGCCTCGATGCAGCCTCACATAGTCCCGTGGTCTTGTTGAGCGTAGAAGATCCGCACACGCCCGCTGAGTTGCCTGCCGGCGCTGCGGGATGGGTCGCCAATCCTCTCCAGGAGGACGAACTGCTGGCTGAACTGGCGCGCGTGCTCTCCGGTTCGGGCGAAAAGACTCGCATCCTCATCGTCGAGGACGATCGTGACCTTGCGAGCGTCATCAGCGAGGTCTTTGCCCGCGACAGCATCACGGTGCAGGCCGCGCACTCGCTGAAAGAGACGATTGCTGCCTGTTCTGCCTTCAAGCCTCATCTCATGCTGCTCGATATCGGGCTGCCCGACGGCGACGGCTTCAATGTGGTGGATTGGCTGCGGCAGCGCGCCGACCTCGCCCGCCTGCCGCTGGTCGTCTACTCGGGCCATGAACTCTCCGAGGACCAGCGCCGCCAGCTCACGCTGGGCCCCACCTATTTCCTCGCCAAGACCCGCGTGCAGCCTCAGCAACTCGAAGCCCTGGTGTTGACCATGCTGCGGTCCGCGCAGCAGACTGACAAGGTGGCAATTCCGGAATCGACTGTCCCGAATCCGTAATCAGCGCGCGAAAGTCTTCTCCGTCCCATCGACAACGCCGCGCAGGCATTTGACAATAGTTGTGAAAGGTCTGCCACCGTGGCCCGCAAAGTCCTGATCATCGACGACGAAGACGACATTCGCGAAGTGGCCGCGCTCAGCCTCGAGAGTGTTGCCGGATGGGAGGTGATCGTGGCAAGCTCGGGCGCGCAGGGCTTGGCCCACGCCGCCGAGCAAAAGCCCGACGCCATCCTGCTCGACGTCATGATGCCCGGCATGGACGGCCCCGCCACGTTTCGCGAGCTGCGCAGGAATCCCGCCACAGCCCGGATTCCGGTGCTGCTGCTCACTGCAAAAGTGCAAGGCTCTGACCAGCGGCGCTTCGCCGACCTGGGCGTGGAAGCGGTGCTCTTCAAGCCCTTTGACCCGCTCACGCTTTCGGCGCAGATTGCCAGCGTGCTAGGCTGGAGCTAGAGCATTTTCGGAATACATAGAGACTTTTTTGAGAGCCGTGAAAGGTGGCTTTTTCTTGAGGAAAAAGCCACTTGATTACGTGCTTTCGGTCTACAGCAATTCCGAAAATGCTGTAATCGGGTAACCATGGAATCTTCCACTCCATCAGACGCCCAGGGAGATACTTCTCTTTCCCAGGCAATCGACCGTCTGTGGGTCCGCTTTTTGCCTGAAATCAAAGAGCGGATCGCGCTTCTGCAGGCCGCGGCTGAGGCGATTGCCGCAGGAACACTCACTGCATCCCGCCGTGAAGCGGCTTACGCGGCCGCACATAAGCTAGCCGGCGTGCTGGGCACCTTCGGCCTCACGCGTGGCACCGTTCTGGCGCGAGAGCTGGAGATCAACTTCTCCCGCGAAGGCGGCTCCGATCCCGCCTCAGGAAAGAGACACGCTGCCATCGCCGCGGAGCTGCGCGCGATGGTTGAGAGCCGCCAATCCGCCGGCTGACGCCTGAACAATTACCGCCTGAACAGTTACACTCATCTCCAGTGACTCCGCACGATCCATTCGCGCCCCAATTGAACCTCGTGTTTGAGGACTCGCAGGGCGGGCGCCGCATCTGGCCGGTCCGCGAACTGGTTGCGCAGGTGCGCGAGCTGGTGGAGCACGAGTACGGCGACGTTTGGGTGGAGGGCGAAATTTCCAACTACCGCCCCGGGCCCTCCGGCCACGTTTACTTCACTCTCAAGGACGCCGAAGCCCAACTGCCTGTCGTTCTCTTCCGCCGCCAGGCGATTCTTCTCCGTTTCCACCCCGAAGACGGCTTGCACGTACTGGTTCGCGGCCGCATGAGCGTCTACGAGCAGCGCGGCCAGATGCAACTGGTGGCCGAGACGATGGAGCCCGTCGGCGCCGGCTCATTGCAACTTGCCTTCGAGCAATTGAAGGAGCGGCTCAAGGCCGAAGGCCTCTTCGACGCCGATCGCAAGCGCCCGCTGCCCATGTTTCCCCGCACTGTGGGTATTGTGACCTCGCCCACCGGCGCCGTCATCCGCGATTTCCTCAACATTATCAACCGCCGCCACTCCGGCTTGAATGTCCTGCTTTGTTCCGTCTCCGTTCAGGGCGAATCTGCGCCGGCTGAAATTGAAGCTGCAATAGCCGAGCTCAACGCGGCTGATCTCGTCGACCTCATTGTGCTTGCCCGCGGCGGCGGCTCGCTTGAAGATCTCGCGGCCTTTAACTCCGAGCGCGTGGCCCGTGCCATCGCTGCGTCCCGTCTGCCCGTCGTCTCCGCCATCGGCCATGAAACCGACTTCACTATCGCCGACTTCGCAGCCGACCTGCGCGCGCCCACCCCATCGGCCGCGGCTGAACTCATCACCGAGGCACAGCATAAAATTGCCGATCATCTGGCCGCGCAGTCGCTCCGCCTGGAGCGCGCCGCGCGCTTCCAGCTCTTGCAATTCCGCCAGCGACTCATAGGCTTGCCAATCAGCCGCGCCGAGTCGCGCGTCTCTACACTGCTGCATCGCCTAGGCCAGCGCCTTGACGACGTGACACTCCGTTTGGACTCCGCGCTCGCCGCGCAACTGCGCCGGCGCCAGAATCGCATCGCCGAGCTGGCCGCTGCTGTTCTCAATCGCCACCCGCACCAGAACCTAGCCCACGCGCGCGAGCACCTCGCCGATTTTCGCGCCCGTCTCGATCGCTGCATCGAGCGCATGCTGCAGTCTTCCTCAGCCTCGCTCACGGCTCTCGATGTCCGCCTTCATTCGCTTTCGCCGCTGGCCGTGCTCAACCGCGGCTATGCACTGGTTCTCTCCGCCGAGGGCTCACTCATTCGCTCGGCTGCGCAAGTTGCCTCGGGCGACCGGCTCACCACGCGCCTGGCCGACGGCTCATTCTTGAGCCGCGTCGAGTCCACAAATTTACTATCCGGTGCGCCCAGTGCGACCAAACCCCGCAAGAAAGGAAAGAAACCGCCATCATGAGCGCAACCGGCGCACGCAAACTCTTCGGCACCGACGGCATTCGCGCTGTCGCAGGCCAGGCTCCGCTCGACCCCACGACGATCTACGGCGTCGGGCTCGCGCTGGCTCACTCGCTCAGAAAGACGGCTGCGCGGCCCAGGGTTCTTCTTGGCCGCGATACGCGCGAGTCCGGCCCCTGGATCTCCGCCACGCTTGCCGAGGCCCTGCGCCAGGCAGGCGCTGAAGTGGAAAGCGCGGGCATCGTGACCACACCGGCCGTCGCGTTTCTCGCCCGCACCCATGGTTTCCACACCGGAGTGGTTATCTCCGCCTCGCACAATCCCTGGCAGGACAACGGCATCAAGCTCTTTGGCGCCGACGGCTTCAAGCTGCCCGACGCGCTGGAGCTGGCCATGGAAGAGGAGATTCTCTACCACGCCGCGCAGGTCGAAATCTTTGATCCGCTCTCCTTTTCGCAGGTCCAGGACAACTCGGCGCTGCAGGCCGATTACATCCAGTTTCTGATCGATTGCGTTCCGGGGCTCTCGCTGGCCGGTTTGAAAATCGTCGCCGATTGCGCCAACGGCGCGGCCGCCGCGATCGCGCCGGAGCTTTTTCAGCGCCTCAACCGCGATGGGCGTGCCGGCGTGGCACTGCTCAACATTGCGCCCGACGGCCGCAACATTAACGCCGGCTGCGGGGCACTGCATCCGGAAGTCGTCGCCCGGGAAGCGCAAAACCGCACAGCGGATATCGGCCTGACCTTTGACGGCGACGCCGACCGCTGCATGGTAGCCGCTGCGCAGGCGAAAGTAATCAACGGCGACGCCATCCTGCTGATGGCCGCGCGTGACCTGAAGGCCCGCGGCATGTTGACCGGCGATCTGGTCGTGGCCACCACCATGTCCAATATGGGTCTTGAGGCGGCGCTCAAGCGCAGCGGCATCCGCATGCTGCGCGCGCCGGTGGGCGACCGCTACGTTCTGGAAGAGATGCAGAAGCACAATGCAGCCCTCGGCGGCGAGCAGTCCGGTCACATCCTCTTCCCGCACCTGGCCACGACCGGCGACGGCCTGCTCACCGCACTCGTCGTGCTCGACCTCATCGCCCGCAGCGGCAAATCCGTCGACGAGCTTACGGCCGATCTCAAAGTCTTCCCGCAGGTAATCGTCAACGTGAAGGTGCGCGAGAAGAAGCCTCTCGAATCCATCCCCTCCGTCGCTCAAGCCATTCGCGCCGCCGAGGAAGAGCTGAAAGACTCCGGTCGCGTGGTGATTCGTTACTCCGGCACCGAGGCATTGGCGCGCGTGATGATCGAAGCCGAAAGCGAAGAGGCCATGCGACGGCATGCGGAAGGCATTGCCGCAGCGATTCGCAACGAAGTCGGAGCATAATCGGATCATTGATACGCGTAAGATGCTCGTGCTGCGTGATACCGGAGTGACTTAGGTCATTGTGCGCCCGGCACGCATCTCCTACTCTTTCTATTGGAAGAAATCCGCGCGATGGCCTCATCGATCAAAGCATTGGTTTCCGAGCAAGCTTCCAGAAAGAAACTCATCCGCCGTACCGCGGCTGAGAACTCTCAGCGCGTGCGCCACACCGTGCAGCTTGCGTTTGTGCTCCTCAACGCATGGCTCGGCATTCAGTTCTATCTTTGGGTACGCTTTTTCGAGCGCGGAGGTGTGGGCCTTTGGGTGCCGCGTCCTGCCGGCGCTGAAGGATGGCTGCCCATCGCGGGATTCATGAATTTTAAATTCTTCGTTGTCACCGGCCGTGTTCCCGTTATCCATCCTGCTGCAATGTTTCTCTTGATGGCCTTCGCTGCCACAAGCCTGGTTGCCAAGAAGTCCTTCTGTTCGTGGCTTTGTCCCGTGGGAACATTGTCAGAGGCGCTCGCCAGACTGGGAAAAAAGACTTTTCGCCGCAACTTTCGTCTGCCGCGCTGGTTCGACATTCCGGTTCGAGGGCTCAAATACCTGCTCCTCGGTTTTTTCGTCTTGATTATCGGCACCATGTCGGCAACGGCTATTGAGGATTACATGCGCACGCCCTACGGCATCATCGCGGACGTGAAGATGCTGAACTTCTTTCGCGAGATGAGCCAAACAACCGTGGTTGTTCTAATTGTGCTGGCTATGCTCAGCGTCGTTATTGAAAACTTCTGGTGCCGGTATCTATGCCCTTATGGAGCGCTCATGGGCCTGGTCTCGCTTCTGAGCCCCCTCAAAATTCGCCGCAATCCATCCGCGTGCATCGACTGCGGTAAGTGCACGCGCGCCTGCCCAGCGGCGCTTCCGGTCGACCGGCTGGTGCAGATTCGATCGGTCGAATGCACCGCCTGCATGGCCTGCATCGCGTCCTGCCCGTCTGAAGGCGCACTGCGGCTTTCGTTTGCGCCCGGCCATGGCCCTGCATCCGCGCAGCCGCGGTATCGCCGGCCCGCCACACCGCTGGCGATCGTTGGCATCCTCGCTGTTCTCTTCTTCGGGACGATTCTCATTGCGCGCGCGACGGGACACTGGCAAACGAATGTGCCGCGGGCGATCTATCAGGAGCTGATTCCCAATGCGAATCTTGCCGCTCACCCCGGTTATTGACGAAAGCTGACTTTTCCATCGTATGCAAGCGATCTTTTCCTCAATGTGAATCTCGAACATGTTTTAGTATCCTCGCATTATGCCCCGCTTCCCTGCCGGCCAAACCCTGCTCATCGACGCCGACGATACGCTGTGGGAAAACAACATCTACTTTGAGCGCGCCATTGCTGCGTTCATCAGCTTTCTCAATCACCACGAGTACTCGCCCGCCGAGGTGCGGCAAACGCTGAATGCCGTAGAACGCGAAACCATTCTCAGCCACGGCTACGGGCTCTCCAGCTTCACCCGTTCCCTTGAAGATTGCTTTGAGCGCCTCAGCCCCGCGCCGGTGACCGAGGAAAGGCGCGAGCGCATTCGCGGCTTTGCCCGTTCCATCGCCGAACAGGAGATCGAGCTGCTTCCCGGCGTGGTTGAGACCCTGGACGAGCTTGCAGACCGTCACCATCTCATCCTGATGACCAAGGGCGTCCACGCCGAGCAGGCAGACAAGCTGGCCCGCTCCGGATTGGCGCCGTACTTTGTCGCGGTGGAGATTGTCGCTGAAAAAGACCCTCCCACCTATCGCGCCGTCATCGCGCGCCACGAGCTCGCGCCGCACTCCAGTTGGATGATCGGCAACAGTCCCAAAAGCGACATCAACCCCGCGCTCGCCGCCGGCCTGCACGCGGTGTTTCTCTTCCACAAAGACACCTGGGTGCTGGAACACGCCACTGTTGATACTGCACCTGAAGGGCAGCATTTGATCGAGCTGGACGCCTTCGCGAAACTGCGCGAAATCTTCTGAGCCGCTCCGGCCGACGCCGCATGGCATTCACGGCCTGGCCTGCCTCGTTCGCCTGGCTCTG
>JAJXXG010000272.1 GCA_021781255.1 Acidobacteriota bacterium | reverse complement strand
AGTAGGCGCCGCAGCGGCAGATGTTGCCGGCCATGGCGTTTTTGATGTCTTCGTCGGTGGGTCCGATGGGCTCCTTGAGCAGCGCGACGGCGCTCATGATCTGCCCGCTGGTGCAGTAGCCGCACTGGTAGCCGTCGTGCTCAACGAACGCGGCCTGGACGGGATGCAGGTTGCCGGGCTGGCCCACGCCTTCGACGGTGGTTATCTCGTCGCCCTCGTGCATCACGGCAAAGGAGAGGCAACTGTTCACGCGGCGGCCATTCACATGCACGGTACATGCGCCGCACTGGCCGTGGTCGCAGCCTTTCTTGGTGCCGGTGAGGTGAAGGCGCTCGCGGAGCGTGTCCAGCAGGGTGGCGCGCGCGTCAAGACCGCGCAGCGTGTGGTCCTTGCCGTTGACGCGCAGAGTGAGCGTGCCGACACCGGCAGTGTCCTCGGCTGCGGCTTCAGTTGCCGGAGCGGCCGCAGCCAGCGGGGCCGCGCCCGCCAGCAGTCCTGTTGCGCCGAGGCCGGAGAGGAACGAGCGGCGGCTGAAGCGGCTGCCCTGGGACTTAGCGCCGGACTGGGACAGCGGCTCAAGGTCCAGCAACTGCTGGTCCGGCTTGAGTTCCTCGCTGGATGCGCGGTGCGATTGTGAGCGCTCCAGTTTGGAGCGCAAATCGGACGTGTCTGCCACAGGTGACCTCCTCGGGACAGTTCGTTCTTCAATTCACAGGGGCACTCTGGCGAAATGGTGCAGTGGGCGTGCGATGCGCGCATCAGGGAACCGCCAAGGACCCGTGTGGCTATCCTACCCGATGGACGGCACGGGCAGTATTTCAGTTTCAGCAGGGCTGACCTCAGCCCCGCGTTTGGCTACGTCTCAAGGGCGCGATCGATGATCGCCGGCGACTCGGCGTCATCGCAGCCGGCGTGGAAATCGCTCATGCCCATGCAGCCCGGCCCAATGGCCGAGACAGAGGGACCGATCGTGCCGAATCTGCGGGTCTTCATGGCGTCTTCCTTGCGTGCGGTCGGCGCGGCCGCTAGCTGGCGGATGCGAGTGTGCAGTCGGGCTCAGGCTCGGCGGTCTGCGGGCCGCCGATGCGGATGCGCTGCTCAATCTTTTTGTAGTTGGCGATCTTGTGGGTCAGCAGTGCGTGCGCCTTTTGCAGCTCGGTGATCTGCTCGGCGATGGCGGCCTGGTGATCTTCGAGAATCTTGCGCCGTTCGAGCGAGGTTGAGTCGCCCAGCTCGCGCAGCTCAGCGTAACGCTGCATCGCGCGGATGGGCATGCTGGTGGCCCGCATGCAGTGCAGGAAATTGAGCCAGGCCTCGTCGGCCTCGGAGTAGCGGCGATGACCGTTGCGCGCGCGCCCCACGGGCTGAATGAGCCCAACGCGCTCATAGTAGCGCAGCGTATGCGCGGTCATTCCGCACCGCTCTGCCATGTTCCGAATTGTGAAGCCAGCATCCCGCATACAATCACCGTACAACTTTGAGTGCGCTCAAAGTCAAGGGTGTGCGCACGTGAGGCGACATTGCGGCGGTGCGGGAGAGGGAACGGCTGAACGCGCTCATAGCTTATTATTCTGCAGACGAGAGGGGCGTTATGGCTGATGCAGCGTTGTATGAGCGGATGTTGGCAGTGGCTCTGGAAGAGGCGCGGTATGGCGGGATCGAGGGCGGCATTCCCATTGGGGCGGCGTTGTTCACGCGCACAGGCGAGTTGGTAAGCCGGGGGCACAATCGCCGCGTGCAACAGGGCGACCCCAGCCTGCACGGCGAGACAGACGCCTTTCGCCGCGCCGGGCGGCTGAAGAGCTATCGCGACATGGTGATGGTGACGACGCTGGCGCCCTGCTGGTATTGCAGCGGGCTGGTGCGGCAGTTTCACATCGGCACGGTGGTGGTGGGCGAGAGCAGGACGTTTCCCGGCGGGCTCGACTGGCTGCGGGAGAATGGCGTTGAAGTCATTGACCTGGACAGCCATGAGTGTCGCCAGTTGCTGAAAGACTACATTGTCGAGCACCCAGAGGTGTGGAACGAGGATATCGGGGAGGAATAGCGCATCTCACGCAGCGGACGCGCTGACATACAATGAGTCTTCACCGGGAGACAACCATGCAGCGACGCAAGTTCATTGCCGCTTCTCTTGCCGCTTCTGCGGTGGCCTTCACACGCGAAGGCAAGGCGCAGGCTGCGGCCAGCCGCGCACGCGAGTTCTACCAGCTTCGCCGCTACTTTCTGCAATCAGGGCCGCAGACTGCGCTGACTGAAAAGTACATTGGCGATGCGCTCATTCCGGCGCTGGGGCGGATGGGAATGGGCCCCGTCGGCGCATTTCAGCTGGAGATCGGGCCGGAGACGCCGACGTTTTATGTGCTGATCCCCGGCGCTTCTGTCGAGGCGCTGGCGGAGGTGGACTTGCGCCTGGCCGAGGATGCCGAGTTTCTGAAGGTGGCGGATGCTTTCTGGAATGCGCCAGCGGCAGCTCCATCCTTCCTGCGGGTGGAGAGTTCGCTTCTGCTGGCATTTGAAGGCTGGCCCCGAGTGACTCCGCCTGCAGCGGCAGCCACGAAAGGCAAGCGGATTTTTCAATTGCGGACTTATGAGAGCGCAAGCAACAAGGATCATGTGCTCAAGGTGAAGATGTTTCACTCGGGCGAGTTTGAGATTTTCCTGGGTGCTGGCTTTCACCCGGTCTTCTTCGGCGACACGCTGATTGGCCCGCGCATGCCGAACCTGACTTACATGCTGAGTTTTGCGGACATGGCGGAGCTGGAGGCGAAGTGGGACGTGTTCCGCAATAACCCGGAGTGGAAGAAGTTATCCACTGATCCGCGGTTCAGTTATGAAGCTATCGTAAGCAAGATATCCAATCAGATATTGAGGCCGCTGGCTTCTTCGCAGATATAACCTGCAACGGTAGTCGGCGCGCAGGATCCTGGCGACACGGTCATCGTGCCGGGCGGCACTTGGCTAGGTCAGATGCGGAGCCTCCCTTCGCCTGCTTGCGCCGAGTTGCGAGGCGAGCAGGAGCAGCGACTCATCCGCACCGTGCGCAGCGGCGAGTTGCACGCCTCCCGCGCTGCAGGGGATCGTGACGATGGGCACGCCGGCAAGGCTGAAGGGCGTGGTGTAACGCAGCAGGCGGCCGCGCGTTTGGCTGTGGTCGGCGCCGGCGTCAAGGCGGGCCACGGGAATTGCGGGCATCAGCAGGAGTTCATGCGTGGCGAAGAGTTCATCGATGCGCGCGCGAAAATCTGCGTGGCGCTGTCGCAGCAGGGCGATTTCGCTGTCGCTGATGCGTGCGCCCCACTCCAGGCGCTCGCGGATGGCAGGTTCAAATTTGTCATGATGGCCTGCGTGTATTCGGGCTGCCTCCCAAGCCTGGATGGGTGCAAAGATTTCAAACGACTCAGCCCACCAGTCAGGATTGAACGTGGATGCGCGCAGGCCAAGGGCCTGTAATTCCGTGGCCGTGGAGTGCAGGCTGGCTGCAACCGCGGGCTCGCAGTCGTGCAGAAAGCTGTCTGCCACCACGGCGAAGCGCGTGAGGCGGAGCTGTGCGGGAAGCTTCTGCGGCGCAAAAAGGCCCGCCAGCAGCGGCGCATCTTCGAGGTCGCGGAAGAGGCATCCCATGGTGTCAAACGATTGCGCCAGGTGCGCTGCTCCGCGCCAGTCGCCGCGGCCAAACGAGGCCCGATAACCGGCCAGCCCGCAGAGAGCGGCGGGGGCACGAATGGAGCCGCCCGTGTCTGTGCCGATGGCGGCGATGGCAGAACCCTCAAGCACGCTAGCTGCAGCGCCGCTTGACGAGCCGCCCGTGAGCGCGCGCGGATTGCCGGGCTGGAGGCAGTCGCCAAATTCGGGATTCTCACCGGTGATGCCATACGCCAGCGGATGCAGGTGTGTTTTGCCAGTGATTACCGCGCCTGCAGCGCGCAGCCGCTCCACGAGCCACGAATCACGCGCTGCGATGCCGAGCAACTCCCGATAGAAGCGCACGCCGCAACTGGTTGGAGCGCCGGCGAGATCAAAGCAGTCCTTGACGGAGATGGGCAGCCCCCAGAGCGGGCTGCGGCCATCGCTAAACGGGCCAGCCTCGCCGCGCGGCATGGCTTCAGCGCGTGCTGCTTCAGCCAGCGTCCAGGCGCGTTCCTGCCACAGGTAGGTATTGCGGCCGGCATTGCGGTTGCTGCGGTCAAGCGCCTGCGCGGCGAGCTCGGCCGGGCTCACAGACCCGTTTGCGAGCGCGCGGCGAAGGTTTCCCAATGTCCATGGCGCATCAGTCATAGTTACGATTTTAGGTGGATCACCAGCCTCAAAGTCACCGGCGGTCATCGGATTGGAAACAGCTCTCGCGCAGGAAGGATTTGCTTGCTCAGGGCAGCGCTGACGGTATGAACCGGCTCGTTGACAACCTGGCTGAGCCGCAGCTTGAGCGCCACGCTGCAGAGCAGGTATGCATGAAGTTCGCTGAAGCCCCAGCGGCTGGTCAACAGGTCAATCATGCGGCTGGTGGCAGCGCGCGCCGTGGCGGCCAGATCGGTGCCCGTCTCGACCACAACCCATGCGTCGGCAGCCGAGTCTGGCGCTGCTGTGTCGCTGGCCTCCACGAGCGGGCCTTCGAGCGGCTGTTGCTTGTGCAGCTTGAAGCGCAACGCGGCATCCAGCGGACACTCGATGCCGTTGATGCAGACCTCGCCATCGCCCTGAGCCGCATGACCATCGCCGCAACTGAAGAGCGCGCCATGGTTGTAGACGGGCAAATAGAGCGTTGCGCCGGCGCAAAGCTCGCGCACATCGAGATTGCCGCCGAACGGCCCCGGCTCCCGCGTGCGGAATGCTCCATCGCCGGCGCGCGCCACGCCCATGACCCCGAGGAAAGGCCGGACTGGAACAATCGCGGGCTCAAGCGAACTCGTGGACTCCCCTTCAAGCTGCCAATGGAAAAGATAGGGCTTATGAAAGCGCTCTTTCAAAAAGCCCAGCCCCTCCACTACGCTGGTCCAGCCCCAGCCGCTGTGCAGAGTCGCCAGAACGTCCACCTGCAAAACGTCGCCGGGCTCTGCGCTTTCAATCCAGATTGGCCCAGTGAGCGCGTGAATGCGCGCGCGGTCGATGCGGAGATATTCAGCGGTAGTCATGCCTGGCTTCACCTGGCCACCGCTTGCGTCTGCACACTCGATCTGCACCACGTCGCCGGGAGTGATGTGAAGCCTGGGCTGCAACGATCGGTCCCATGCCGAATGGGTTGGTTCAGCTGAGAGAGAGTGCTCTTTCATGGCTCGTTCGTACTCACGATGATTTGCGGCGCCACAGGTGCGTTGCCTGGCAGCAGAGGCCGGAACGCTGCGAAATTCATTGCGGCGGAGCAGAGTCGCTTCATTTGCATTCGAATGTAGCACGAGTGCGAGGAATCATTCCTGGGATTCGCGTGGCGAAGAGTCTCTGCGTGATATGCACGGCAATGGGCAATCGAGGAACAAATGCCTGCAACGCAGAAGCCGGTGGATCACTGGTCTGCCCATTGTAATTGTCGGCAAATTTGCCTGCGCATGTGCCGCGGACTCGCATGCATAGAGCGCGCGATAGACTTGTGTCAATGCCTGTTGCCGCCATCATTCTTGCAGCCGGGGCCAGCCGCCGGCTTGGTCAGCCCAAACAGCTCATTGCGTTTCGCGGTGAAGCTCTGCTTGCGCGGACAATTCGACTGGCGCACGAGGCTGGCGCCGCGCCGGTGCTGGTTGTGCTTGGCGCTCATCTTCAAATCATTCGCGAGGCAATCGAGTTCAACGAGGCCGTGCCTGTTTCAAATGAGCTTTGGGAGCAGGGCATCTCCAGCTCGATTCATGCGGGGCTGCAAGCAGTGGACGTGCATGCGCCTCAAGCGTCCGGCGTGCTGCTGATGAGCTGCGACCAGCCGCGCCTGAGTGCGGTGCATCTGCGCATGCTGATGGAGACCTTTGCCGCACAGGGCGCGTCTTGCATTGTGGCGTCAGTTTACACAGGCATTCAGGGCGTCCCCGCTGTGTTTCCCCGCGCGCTATTTCCCGAGCTGCGCGGTCTTCAAGGTGAGCAGGGCGCGCGCTCCCTGCTGGCGCAGCCGCTCTGCCCGGTGATTACGCTGCCGTTCGACGGCGGCGAAGTGGACATTGACGTGCCCGCCGACCTGGCCCAACTGGAATAGACGTTATCGTTGGATGGTGGCTTCGATGTAGCCGTGCGGCTCGCTCACCGGCTCTGCGTCATCCCACGCTCGCACGCCTGCGATGCGCCCCTGCTCCACCACGAGCGTTGCGGGCTTGATTCCCTGCGGCGTGAGCACGCGGGTTGAGCGAAATGCCTGTGCCATACTGTGTTTACTTTCGCCGCTCAGGGAGGCAGAGAGCAAGACCTAATGCTTCATAAGGCAAAACCGGAATTCATGCGACGCGCCATCGCGCTTGCAACTGAGAATGTGTTAACCGGCAAGGGCGGGCCGTTCGCGGCCGTCATCGTGCGCAACGGAAGGATCATCGGCGAGGGTGCAAACTCAGTGACCGCGTCGCTGGACCCCACGGCGCATGGCGAGGTGAACGCGATTCGCGCCGCATGCCGTGCGCTGGCGACTTTTACGCTGACCGGCTGCGAACTTTACACGAGCTGCGAGCCCTGCCCCATGTGCCTTGGCGCGTCCTACTGGGCGCGTCTGGACGCCATCTACTACGGATGCAGCGCCGCCGATGCCGCGCGCGCGGGCTTTGACGATGCGTTTCTCTATGATGAGTTCCGCAAGGATCGCGGGGGACGCTCACTGCCGGCCACGCAGATGCTCAGCGATGAAGCGTGGGTCAGCTTTGCCGCGTGGATCGCCTCGCCGGACAAGATTGAATACTGAATCAACGGCGCAGCTTGCGGCAGGGACGGATGAAGCGCCCTAGAACAGGATGCGGGCCTCGGTGATGAGGTTGTGGTTATAGAACGAGAAGTGCGACGTGGCAATCTGCATGCCGCCGTCGAGCACCAGGACGGGATGCGTTGATTCCCAGCTCTTTCTCCGGATCATGTAGAAGGCCGCAGGCGTGATGAAATTCTGCATCTCGCCGTCGTAGATGCTGCCTTTGACGAAGGCGGCGTTGTTCTCCACGTCGAACCACGTGTGCGCGGTGGGATGCACCTGCGCTGCCACGTTCCACTCGATGATGCGGCCCTGCTGCGCAATCTTGCCGGTGGGCAGCAGGCCGCCGATGGTGGATTGCACATTGAACCTGCCGCGCGCGATGCCCGCCGCAATCTTCGGATCAAAGTAGCTGGTGAGCATGAAGTTTTCATACGCGCGCGGGGCAAAGCCATAAGTCGTAATCGCCGTCACCGCAAAGTTGCCGTGCTCGGCGTTGCCTGAGGCGATGCGGTACTTCAACTGCGTGGCCGCGTTGCCAAAGCCGTCTTTGAAGGCGGCGGAGTGATTGCGGAAGTAGGATGGAGGATCGAGATCCCACTGAACGCGATTGCCGATGATGGTCGAGATGCCGTGATCGTTGCCGTAGATAAAGATGTGCTCGCCGGGGGCGTGCTGGTTGGCGACGGAGAACCGCGCCGCTTGCGCCAGGCGCGCATCGGACTGAATCAGCGGCCCCATCCACGAGGGCTGCACGGCTGTCATGTCGGCATTGCGCGCCCTGAATTGCCCGTAGAAAGACTGCTGCGCCGAGGCCGCGCACGCGCCCGCTGCGAAGGCAGCCGCCAACGCCAGAGATGAGATTGTCCTGAAGAAATTCACAGCTTGAATCCGTTATAGCGAAGAGAGCGGAGGAGTTCTGTGATCTACGCCACTGAATCGATTTTCCCATGTTTGGGAATCGCGGGCGCGGTGCGCGGACCGCAGCGTACCGCAGTGTGAGCGGCGTTCTATACTGCGTGGCATGAAGAGCTTGCGGTTCCTTACGCTTTTTGCCGTGGCGGTCGTGGGTGTTGTTCCGCCGATCGCGGCCCAGACCGCCGAGGTCTGGCAGATGCAGGATTCGGGCACGAAGGCGGGGATGCGCGGGATTGATTCGGTGGATGGGACGAAGAATGGAATGGTGGCGTGGGCCAGCGGAACGGGCGGGACTGTGCTGAGGACCACAGACGGCGGCGCGCACTGGCAAAAGTGCGCCGTGCCGGATGCGGCGACAGATGGGGCGACACTGGATTTTCGTGGCATCCAGGCGTGGGATGCGCAGACGGCGATTGTGATGGCAAGCGGGCCAGGGGACAAGAGCCGGTTGTATAAGACGGAGGACGGGTGCCAAACCTGGAAGCTCGTCTTCAAAAATCCTGACAAAATTGGCTTCTGGGATGCAATCCGTATGTGGACGCCGACTGAAGGTTTTCTTGCTGGTGATCCAGAGACTGACTCAGACTCCGATCGTCCGAAGGTGGAATGGCCGTACCTTTCTGAGTTCACCTCTTGGAACGGCTTCGTGGATGACTCTGTCTTTCTCGCGAGCGTCGAGGCCAGAGTGGGAGAATCGTCGTTCGCTGCGAGTAACACCTGCCTTGTTCTAGGTCCGTTTCGAAACAAAGATGGAGAGGCAAGAGAAGCTTGGCTGGCTACCGGAGGCCCAAGTGGTTCACGCGTGCTCCACTACTCACACATCTTAGGTGGCGAACCAGAGCGCCAGACGTCCAATGAAGTAGAACTCTCGATGTTTCCGAAAACCTCAAGCGGCGGGATTTTCTCTCTCGACCTGCGTAGTTCTATGACCTTCGTTGCTGTCGGCGGGGACTATACCAAGCCAAACGATTCTACTGGCACCGCCGCCTGGTCATCTGATGGCGGAGAGCACTGGGCCGCAGCAACGAAGCCGCCTCACGGCTACCGCTCCGCCGTGCAGTGGAGCGAGAGTCTGAAAGCGTGGATCACCGTCGGCGCGAACGGCTCGGACATCAGTCGCGATGATGGCAGGACATGGCAGCCGCTGGATGACGGCAATTGGAATGCGCTGTCGCTGCCCTTTGTTGTTGGACCGAACGGGCGGATTGCGCGGCTCAATGCGGCTGCCGTGTCACTCACCCGAGCCCATCATGTATCCGCCACGCCTTGAGAGGGTGCGGAGAGATACAACAGAGGCAGCCCAGACGAAAGGGCAGAGGAGCGCAGGGCCTGAAGGCCAGACCGATTTCAAGCCACTTACGGCACGAGTAAAACTCGTGCCCTGACACAAGACTTTGCCGCCGGCGAGTTTTTTCGCAGCCTGTTCAGGGTGGTTTTGGCGACTTTACAACTCCCGCGCTATTGCCAGAACAGAACCAGGCTGTGTCACGTTAAAATAGAGGGAACCGGATGAACCAAACCTCTCCAGCGGCTGCCAGCCAGGCCTCCCGCTCCACGCGGGGCTCGGAGTTGCGGGCGCCGGAGGCATCTCCGATCATTCAGGTTCGAGGTCTGGAAAAGACCTACCGCACGGCGCGCGGCGCACTTACCCTCTTCCATGGACTGGACTTAGACGTGATTCCCGGCGAGCTGGTGGCCATTGTGGGCCAGTCCGGCGCGGGTAAGAGCACACTTTTGCACATTCTCGGTGCTCTTGATACCCCTACCGCGGGGACTGTACACTGCGCGTCAACCAATGTGGCCGGTCTGTCGCAGCGGGAAGCGGCAGCTTTTCGCAATCGCGAGATTGGCTATGTGTGGCAGTTTCATTACCTTCTGCCGGAGTTTTCGGCGTTGGAGAATGTGGCCATGCCGTTGCTGGCACGAGGGTTGGCACGGCGCGAGGCGCTGACGGCGGCGGCCATGTGGTTGAAGGAGGTTGACCTGGAGGATCGCGCAGATCATCGGCCCGGCGAGCTTTCCGGCGGCGAGCAACAGCGCGTGGCGCTGGCGCGGGCGCTGGTGGGCGCTCCGCGGCTGCTGCTGGCCGACGAGCCAACCGGCGACCTGGACGAGATGACCGCAGGCAAAGTCTTCGGCCTGCTGGAGCGGTTGCACGCGACGCACGGGCTCACCTCGATTGTGGTGACCCACAACCCGGATCTGGCCGCGCGCTGCACGCGGACTCTGCGCCTGGAGAGCGGGCGACTTACTGTGGCAGGGGCAACCGTCCCGGCTGGACTTAACCCCGGCAAGGCATGACGAAAATGCACCGTTCCGGGCGGTTTTGAGTCTGATTCAAGTAAGGGGTCTGGGAAAGAGGGATGCGAATCCCGTCCAGGCTGACGAGGGCAGGATGGAAGTCCGCCGGCAGCAGGAGCGCCGGGGACAATCGGATGAAACAGGGGCCGCAACCATCCCAAAGTGCTGTTCGGGGCATACACGGAATTTTCCAAAGGGGCCTCCGGCGGCGTAGTTAAGAGAAGGGCGCGTGCGGGTTGGGCTGAAGCCGGTAAGAAGAACCGGACGGCTACTTCCTCCGAAAGCCTGCTGTAAGGGAGAACACAATGTTCGAACGCTATACGGAGAAGGCACGGCGCGTGATCTTCTTCGCGCGGTATGAGGCCAGCCAGTTCGGCTCGCCGTATATCGAGACCGAGCACCTGCT
>JAJXXG010000880.1 GCA_021781255.1 Acidobacteriota bacterium | reverse complement strand
ATCTGGGTCCCAAGATTTTCCACCGCTTCTTCAGGAGTAGACGATGGACGCAGCAGGCCTTCTTTTCCTCCACCCGCATAAAAGACTGCAGCCTTGACGGGCCACACTGTACCGACAGCCACGAGTACGACGGTGGCAGCGGCAAGAACCAGAGCGAGAAGATTTCCCTTGTTCACGAGATCATCCTCCCCGAGTTGAGATCTTCAGGCGTGGATGGATCCTCCTCCTGCCAGCCTCGTCTCCGCTTTTCCGGGATGAGCACAACCAGGATTGCGAGGAGGCTGCTGCCGAAGGGGAGCGTGCCCCACATGACGCCCTGCCAGTGAGGCGGCATCTGCGATGCGTTCATCGGGGTGGCCGGGGGTACGCCATCTTTGCCCCATACGGTGATGGTCTTGTCGTCGAGTTCGTCTACCTTGCGCCAGCCGGCAAAGTACAGAAGCGGCTCATAGTAGGGATCGCGGACGATTACCCACTTCAACCCATAGCGATCGGAGTGAGCCAGCATTGCGCGGAGCGAGTCGAGACCCGGCTTGGCGAAGTATTTGGCGCTGGTGAGCGCGGCTCCGCCATAGCGGGTAAGCTCCGGGAGCATACGCGAGGAGTTCGATTCGCCATCGACGCTGCTTGCATCTGTCATGATCGCCAGGCGGGATAGCTTGTTGCCGAATCCCAGGGTGATGTAGCGGTAATTATCGTGGCCGTCGCGATTGAGCCACTGGGCAACAGAGTCCACTTTGAAGTTGGCAGCGTCGGCCGGGCGAAAGGTGGACCACGCAACGGCCAGCGCGCAGGAGAGAGACGCCAGCAGTGTCAGCGGCACGATGGCCCGCATCCGGAAACGATCGACAAGCTCCGCGACGAGCAGGCCAAGGATCGGCAACGCGAGGAGAGTCGCCCAGTAACTGAAGCGCTCAAAGGTCAGAACTTCAAAGGCGCGGCCCAGGAGCACGCGGGCAACGGGAGTTGTTCCGCCGAGGCCGATCATGAAGGTGACCCAGAAGCCCAGCAGAAGCGGACGAAGCCGGACCACCTTGGCTCCACGCAGGATGATGAAGGGCAGAGCAAGAATCAGAGCGCCGTAGGGAACGATGAAGTAGTTCACGCCCCATTGCGGGCTGAGGATGTAATTCGCGCGGCTGGGGTGAGGAATGGGAGTCTGCGTGATCGGGTAGCGGATCAGGCCAATCCAGAACGGTAGCAGAACGACGGCAATCGCGGCGCCCACCAGCAGCACGATCATGACGGTGCGCATCACCAGCGCTGAGGCAGAGGAGTTCTCGTCGTCTTTGCGATCCATTAGCGCCAGCACGATGACGGGCAGGGCAAACAGCATGGAGCCGAAGATCAGCGTCGCGTGGTGCGCTGCGGCCGCGGCCGTAAACAGAACGCTGGCCTTCAAAAACGAGCGCCATTTGCCGTAGCGGATCCAATCGTAAAAATAAGGCAGCGCATTGAGGTAGATCGGGGCGGCTGCGGTGGTGCTGAGCTGGCCGGCTGAATAGACGAGGAAGCACTCCGAGCTGAGGAGAACACTTGCGAGGGCGGCGAAAGAGGCAGCGCGCGGGCTCACCCACAGCATCGAGAAGCGGTAGACGCCTACGACCAGAAGCAGAATCGCGGCGAACTGCACCGCCATGTAAGCCATATTCAGACCGAGAACCCAGGAGACGATGGCGACCCATTGCTGAGGCAGCGGCGGATAGGTGGTCTGAGAGAAGCCTGCAAACCACTTCGCGTTCCACGGATTGAACCAGTGATGAACGTAATGGGAGGCAAAAAAGATATGAAAGTTTGTATCGTACGACTTTAACGGTAGCTGCATAAGAAGCAGCGGCAGATGTACCCCGACCGCCGCCAAGAGGATGAAGCTCAAAGGGATCGGTCGTGAAGCTGTAGCAACTGACTCAAATTTGCGCAAAGTGCCCTCTTGAAAAGACCTGTGATTCTAAAACTGCCGAGGCTGGTTGTCTCTAGTAACTCTACAGGCTAGTGGCCTTGGTAACTTTCCCAGATCACGCAATTGCGTAAAATGGAGGTCTCAGGCAAATGAAGACTCAGACCGTAGATATCCTAGGCACGTATGCGGCCAACTCGTCTGGAGCTCTCTGCATCGGAAAGCAATACATTTCTATCGATCGCTACCTGCGTTCTTTAAATTGAAGTACCTCGGTTTTTTTAGTGGATATGTTGGTGGTTCCTTTTGAATGTTAGATTTGGCCGTTTGAAAATTGTATGTGCGATTGCGTTCATGGCGTTTACGAGCCATGGATATTCGCAGACCTACCAGGTAGGTTCTGGCCCGGATGCGAAGCCTGAGAACCAAGCTGCTCATCCGCAATCGGCGGAGCCGCAGCTGGGCTGGGGATCAAACATTCAGAACGCCCGCCTCGCTCGAGCCGCGCAACTTGCGCTGCAGCAGGGGGACCGCGCGCTCGCGCTCAACTATGCGCAACGCGCTGCACAGTCTGCTCCCAACGATCCTCAGCTCTGGTTTCTGCTCGGATACGCGGCCCGGCTTGATGGTAGATATAACCAGTCCATCGACGCCTATAAGAAAGGACTGGGGTTG
>JAJXXG010000505.1 GCA_021781255.1 Acidobacteriota bacterium | reverse complement strand
CCTCGCGCGAGAGCTGCTGCAGGCGCTCTGTGCCGAAGCGCTCCACGGTGAACGATCCCATGACACTGCCGTAGAACATGGCGCGCCGGAACGTGGCGGGCGTGAGCGCGGGCTGCGAAGCGAGATAGCCAAAGAAGCCGCCGGCAAAGCTGTCGCCTGCGCCGGTGGGGTCGATGACTTCTTCGAGCGGGAGGGCGGGTGCGCGGAAGGTTTTTGCGCCGGCCTCGTGGTCGGCTTTGTGGAAGACGGTGGCGCCATACTCGCCGTGCTTGACGACGAGCATGCGCGGCCCCATGTTGAGCACCGCGCGCGCGGCTTTGACCATGTTGTTGTTGCCGGCGAGCATGCGGGTCTCTGTGTCATTGATGAGCAGCACGTCGAGCCCCTTGAGCACTTCGAGCAGCGAGGCGCGATGATCCTTGATCCAGTAATTCATGGTGTCGCCGGCGACGAGGCGGGCCTGCGGCATGGCTTCGCGCACGCGGCGCTGAAGGACGGGATCGATATTGGCAAGAAACAGGAACTCTGAGTCGCGGTAAGCATCGGGAATCTTGGGCTGGAAAGACCCGAAGACATTGAGCTCGGTGTTATGAGTCCTGGCTTCGTTGAGGTTTTCGAGGTATGAGCCTTCCCAGAAGAAGCTCTTGCCAGGGGCGTGCTCGATGCCGCGCATGTCAATGCCGCGCGCGGTGAAGACTTTCTCTTCGTGGGGGCCAAAGTCCTCGCCGACAACGGCGATGACGCGCACATCTGTGAAGTAACTGGCAGCGAGAGAGAAATAAGTTGCCGCGCCGCCGAGGCAGCGCTCGCGGCGTCCTGCTGGGGTTTCGATTGAATCGAATGCGACGCTGCCTACTACGGTAATTGCCATGTAACTTTCTCCATAACTCGAACTTATTTATCTTGCGGCGGGTATGTTATCAGCCGAGATATTTTCCGAAGAGCAGCTTCAGGTTTTCTTTGGTTGCAGCCGGGATTGCGTCCGGTTGAGTGAGGACGGCGAATTTGGCGGCCGACGCGCAGGCGCAGGTGCGCCCCACTGGCATGGCCGCTACCGCTGCTTTTACCACCCTGGCGGCGTTCTCAGCGTTCTGGTGGAGGACGGCTACGATTTCTTCAATGGTGACGGCGTCATGGCCTTCGCGCCAGCAATCGTAGTCCGTGACCATGGCCACGGTAGCGTAGCAGATCTCGGCCTCGCGGGCCAGCTTGGCTTCCTGCAGGTTGGTCATGCCGATGACGTCGGCGCCCCAACTGCGGTAGAGGTTCGACTCGGCCCTGGTGGAGAATTGCGGGCCCTCCATGCAGACATAGGTGCCGCCCAGTTTGCCCACGACACCGACCGTGGCGCAGGCCTGGGCCGCGGTGCGGGCGACGGTGGCGCAAACGGGATCGCCAAAGGCCACATGGCCCACGATGCCATCGCCAAAGAAAGTGGAGACGCGATGGAAGGTGCGGTCGATGAACTGGTCGGGAATGACGAAGTCGGTGGGCTTGTGCTCTTCTTTGAGGGAGCCGACGGCTGAGGCGGACAGGATGCGCTCGACGCCGAGTTTCTTGAAGGCGTAGATGTTGGCGCGGAAGTTCAGCTCTGATGGCAGGATGCGATGGCCGCGCCCATGGCGGGCGAGGAAGGCGACTTTGCGCCCCTCGAGTTCGCCGAGGACGAAAACGTCGGAAGGGTCGCCGAAGGGCGTTTCCACGCGCTCTTCGCGGACGTTGGTGAATCCGGGCATGGAGTAGAGTCCGCTGCCGCCGATGATGCCGATTTCTGCCTGAGCCAAGGCCCGCTCCTTTGCGACGAGCCTCATTTTCAGCCCGTGCGTCTGCATATAGCAGACACTTCAGTATAAAGGCAGGCCGGGTGGTTGAACGCGGCCTGGCGCGGCATCTGGCTTTCGGCGTGCATGTCCTCAGGCGAGTGCGGCTGCTGCTCTGTCCATAGCAGTGGGGCAGGTGGCGGATGATTCCTGCACCGCCCAGCCGGCGATGAGGAGGCTGGGTGCAAGGGTGGGTTCGGCTTCGCCCAGCTCAGCGAGCGTGGTGTAGCGAATCTGCTGGTCGGGCTGGGCGGCGCGCGAGACCAGGGCGCAAGGGAACTCGCGCGGGAGACCTTCCTGAAGCCACTCAAGCGCGAGCAGGCTCAGATCGCGGCCGGGCATGTAGACGACGCGGGTCGCGTCCTCCAACTGAGGCAGAGGCGCCTGGCTGTGGGACTGCGCGTGATGGCCTGTGGAGAAGGTTACGCTGGATGCCGTGTTGCGGCTGGTGAGCGAGCAGCCGACGGCTGCCGCGGCTGCGAAGGCGGCGCTGATTCCGGGAACGGCTTCATACGGGATGTCCGCTTCGGCGAGCGCAGCCATTTCCTCTGCGGCGCGGCCAAAGAGGAGCGGGTCTCCGCTTTTGAGGCGAACCACGCTGCGATCTGCGCGGGCGTGCTTCACCATCAGCTCGTTGATCTCCTGCTGCGTGATGTTCTTTACGCCGCAGCGTTTGCCCACGTTGACGACTTCAGCGGACTGTGGGGCGAGCTGCAGGATGGCATCGGGGACAAGGTCATCGTGGAGGATGACCTGCGCGGACTGAATGAGGCGCAGCGCTTTCACGGTGAGCAGGTCGGGGGCACCGGGACCGGCGCCGACCAGATAGACCTTGCCCTCGCCGGTGGCAGTTTCGGGCACAAGCGGCGCAAGGGCCATGTGGCGCGAGGGGCACGAGGCAGCGCCGCAGACCTGACGCTGCGCGAGCTGGTGGAGGAGAGCTTTGCGGGCGTCGCCGCGGGGATGTGTCGCAAGAATGTCGCGGCGAAGCTGGCCGAGGTTTTCGAGCCATGGTCCCAGGTCCTGTGGGAGCTGCTCGTCGATTTCGCGGCGCAGACGCTGCGCGACCGCGGGGCTTTCCCCGGCTGTGGAGATGGCGATCTGCAATGCGCCGCGGGTCACGACCGAGCCGAAAAAGAAATCGCAGTTGGGAATGTCATCCACGCTGTTGCAGGGGATGTTGCGCTCGACTGCTCCACGATAGACAGATGCGTTGACCTCAGGGGAATCAGTTGCGGCGATGACCAGGAAGTTGCCGTCGAGGTCGTTGAGATCGAACGGGCGCTGGACCCATTCGAGCTTGCCCGCGGCTGCCAACTGCTGCACTTCGGGTCTGGCATCGGGCGCGACGACGCGCAGACGCAAGCCTGTCTTGAGCAGGCTGCCGATTTTTTCAAGCGCAACATTGCCTGCGCCGACCAGCAGGCAGGGACGGTTGTCGAGTTTGAGAAAGATGGGCAGCAGACTCATGGGTTGCATCCTCAATCGGCCACGGCGTGTGGTACTCGGCCGGCGGGCAGGTCGCGTTCAACAGCCGGCAAAGACTCTCCGGCAAGATGAGCGCGCAACTCGTCGTCAGAATGGCGCTGGAACCAGGTGCGAAGATTTTCATTTTGAGTGCGGCTGGCGAGATATTCGCGCAGCAGGCGCTCGATCGCTTCCGGAACAAGCGGCGCGGGGCAGCGAAATCCAACCGGGCGCGCAATGGATGAGTCGCGGCCCACGGCTCCGCCGAGACAGAAGTAGTACGCATCGGTGAGCTTGCCGTCGTGCTTGATTTTCTTGCCCTCGATGCCGATGTCGGCGATCCAGTGCTGGCCGCAGCCGTTGGGGCAGCCGGTCACATGAAGCCGGAGATCCTGATCGAACTGCGGCAGGCGCTCCTCAAGCTCCTCCACCAGCCAGCGGGTAAAGCCCTTGGTCTCAGTGATGGCCAGCTTGCAGAACTCAGTGCCTGTGCAGGCGATTGCGCCGCGCCAGAAGGAAGAGCCTTCGACATGCAGGCCGAGCTTGCCGAGCTCGCGCGCCAGTTCACCGGACTTCTGGTAGGGAACGTTGATGAACAAAAGGTTCTGTGAGACGGTAGCGCGGAGTTCTCCTGTGCCGTAGCGATCGGCGAGATCGGCTGCGGCTTCCAACTGGTCGCCCGTCATGCGTCCGCGCAGCACGGACGCGCCAACGTAGCTGAGGCCGGGCTGCCGCTGCGGATGAATGCCGGCGTGGTCGCGCAGGGTTTCGTCGGGCACGTTCTCGGGCACGCCGGGAAGCAGCGTGAAGTCGAGGCGCGACTGGAGCTCAGCGCGAAACGATTCGGGAGTCCAACCCTCTTTCAGGAAAAGATATTTCAAGCGGGCGCGATCGCGATTCTCGCGCAGGCCCTGCTGATCGCGGAAGATTTCAACAACCGTGCGCACAACGCGGAGAGCCTGATCGGGCAGGATGAAGGCATCGATGGGGATGGCAAGATGCGGTTCCTTTGAGAGCCCGCCACCCACGCGCAGTGCATAGCCCACCTGGCCGCTGTGCGCCACCGGCGTGAGGGCGACGTCATTGATCTCCGGGTAGTTGCACCACGTGGGGCAGCCGGTGACGGAGATTTTGAATTTCCGCGGCAGGTTGTAGAACTCCGGGTTGGCCGTGAGCAATCGCGCAATATCGATGGCAAGCTGCGATGAGTCGATGAGTTCATCCGCGTCCACCCCGGCCAGAGGGCAACCGGTGACGTTGCGCACTACGTCGCCGCAGGCTCCTTTGGGCGAGAGGCCGATGGCGTCGAGCGCGTCCACCACCTCGGGAAGCGACTCGATGGTGAGCCAGTGGAGCTGGATGTTCTGGCGTACTGTGATGTCGGCCAGGTTACGAGCGTACTTGCGTGTGATTCCGGCGATGATGCGAAGCTGGTGGGCGGTGAGAATGCCATTGGGGATGCCGATGCGCATCATGAAGTAGTCGGAGGTGACGCCCTCGCCACCCTTGCCGCCGGTCGCGCCCACGCCGTCGCCCTGCGTGTAGACGCCCCACCACTTGAAGTACGTCGATGCCCACTCGGGAACGACGCTGGAGCGCCCCTGCCGTGCAAAAGCGCGCACTTCATCGAAGGCTTCCCATGGGTTCTTTTCGCGCTTCAAGCGCTCAGAACGCTGCGCCTTGGTCTCTTTAGATTGAACAGCTTCAGTCATTTCTTCCCCTTTTGCCAAAAACAAAAAAATCCCGCGGCAGCTATGGCTGCATCGCGGGCATTCAGAAACCTTGGAATTAACTTCGAACTTTTAGACCCAGGTCACCTCTGCGCGCGAAGCGGCGAACAGCGGCGACAACAGGGGCGACCTTGCATATTTCGATATTCGCAGGAGACCGGCTAAAAAGCAACAGCGAATTTTGCGCGGCCCGCAGAATGCGGCGCCATGCGGTGCGCAACATCCTCCATCTCCGCCGGTTAGAAGGGCGAAGAGCCGATCTTCCTTTTCTGCTCGCTGCATCGAATGTATTCCCGCCGAATGAAGGAAACGGCGGGGTGTGCGCTATGCGGACTGGCGATCAGGGCAAAGATTGTTGTGTCCCGCGTCACTGAGATGCGCTGCCGGGAGCGGTATATCATGCTTGGCTGCGTATGGCCTGGCGCGTCCCTGTGGAGAATGCATTATGCGCAACGAGCGCATCACGAGCCGGCGGAGTTTCTTGAGCAATTGCCTTGCTGGAGCTGCGGGTGCTGCCGCCGGGGAAAGTGCTTTTCCGCTGGATTCAGCAGAGACTGCTTCCTCTGCAACGAAAGCCAGAGTTGCGATTGCGCATGATGCGTTGCTGCGCGACGCGGAGGGTGCTGTCGACTCACGCCGCGTGGTCACCTTGCTCGATCATGCGATGCAAAGCATCTTTGGCGCCGATGAACCAATGCAGCCCTGGACGAGGCTTGTCCGCCGAGGGCTGATGGTCGGCGTGAAGGTGAACACGCTGGGCGGGCGCGGACTTTCAAGCAATGTGCCGCTGGTGGAGGCGATTTGTGAAAGGCTGCAGGGAGCGGGCGTCAGGCCGCAGCAGATTGTGATCTGGGATCGCGATAGCGTGGAACTGGAGCGCGCAGGATTTCGAATACGCACGGGCGGAAATCAGGTGCAGTGTTTTGGCACCGACCGCGTGGGTTATGAAGGCGAACTGGTGACCTGGGGCACTGTTGGAAGCAGGCTGTCGAAAATTCTGACGCAGCGATGCGACGTGCTGATCAATGTTCCAGTCCTGAAGGATCACGATGGCGCCGGGGTTTCAATTGCGCTGAAGAATATGTATGGCGTGATTCACAATCCCAACAAGTACCACCCGAATGGATGTGACCCGTATATCGCGGACGTGAACATGCTGCCGGAGATACGGGCAAAGCTGCGCCTGACGATTTGCGATGCGACAAACGCCTGCTTTGAAGGCGGGCCGAGCTTCAAGCCGGAATTTACCTGGCAGCACAACGCGCTGATTGTCGCGCATGATCCGGTGGCGCTCGATACGATCGGGTGGCAGATCATTGAGCGCAAGCGGGCCGAGAAGGGGCTCAAGACGCTCGATGCCGAGGGCCGCACGCCGCGCTACATTGCCACCGCGGCTGATGCAGCGCACCGCCTGGGGATGAACGATCCACGGCGCATTACGCTCGCCGAGGTGCGGGTAGCGTAAGGGAGGTGTGCGATGACAACGAATCTCTTCACACAATCGACAGGCTCAGAGACGAGCGCGGAGATGCCGGCTGCAGCGAACGTGAATTGCGCCGGGCGCGAACTGGTGTCGGTTCCTATCAACCGCCGGTCTTTTCTGATGTGCGCGGTGTCAGTGGGAGTGGCGGGAGGCATTCCACACCTTGTTGAGCCGTTCCCTGCCATGCCGCCGCCGGACAGCGCGGCGAAGCAGGACGATGCGCAGTTTGCCGTGGAAGCAAGATTCTATGAGAAGCTCCCCAGCAAGAGGATCAAGTGCAATCTCTGCCCGCGCGGCTGTACGGTGGGCGACAAGGAGCGCGGATATTGCGGAGTCCGCGAGAATCGGGGCGGCGTCTACTACACGCTGGTTCACTCGCGCGTGTGCGCGGCGCACGTGGATCCGGTTGAGAAGAAGCCGTTCTTCCATTATCTGCCGGGAACGCTGGCATTCTCTCTGGCTACGGCCGGCTGCAATGTTGACTGCAAATTCTGCCAGAACTGGGAAATTTCACAGGCGAGGCCCGAGCAGGTCTCTTCGCAGTACATTCCGCCCAAACGCGTGGCGGAACTGGCGGCGCAGAATCATTGTCCGACGATTGCGTATACCTACAGCGAGCCGACCGTGTTCAGCGAATTTGTGATGGATGCGGCAGATGCGGGCCACGAAGCAGGGATTCGCAGCATTGTGGTGTCCAACGGCTACATTCAGAGCGAGCCACTGCGGGCGGTTTACAGCAGAGTGGACGCGGTCAAGATTGACCTGAAGTCCTTCTCCGAGTCCTATTACCGAAAGATCGTGTCAGGCGAGCTGAAGCCCGTGCTGGAAACACTCGTCGCGTTGCGCAAGATGGGCAAATGGAATGAGATTGTTTACCTGGCCGTGCCGACTCTCAATGACAGCGATGCGGAGTTTACCGGCATGGCGCGCTGGATCAAGGCGAATCTCGGGACGGATGTTCCGGTGCACTTCACACAGTTTCACCCAGACTACCTGCTGAAGAATCTGCCCATTACGCCGGTCTCGACGCTGGAGCGCGCCCACGACATTGCCATGGCCGAGGGATTGCATTTTGTCTACATTGGGAATGTGCCGGGGCACCCTGCGGAGAATACCTATTGTCCGCAATGCCGGCGTATGCTGGTGCAACGTGGCGGATTCGAAATCCGGCAGATGCTTATCCGTAATGATGCGTGTCCGTTTTGCAAGCAAGAGATTCCAGGGGTGTGGCACGCATGAGGGCGGGAGACGGGATGCGCGTATGAGGCGGGGAATGCGATTGGGAAGGTTCATCATGGCAGGCCTGAGTTTCAGCTTCGCGGCGCTTGCGGCACAGAACCAGGCCTTTGGCGCGGAGCAGCAGAAGCTGCGGCAGGCAGGCGTGGCCGGCAGCTTTTACCCTGCTGATGCTGCGCAACTGACGGCCATGATGGACGACATGATGTCGCATGCGTCACAACCTGCCATCAGCGGCAAGATTCTGGCCGTGGTGGCGCCGCACGCGGGCTACCCATACTCCGGCCCGGTGGCGGCCTACACGTATGCTGCGCTGAAAGGGCGCAAGTATTCGCGCGTTGTTGTGATTGCTCCATCGCACTATGAGGCATTTGATTTCACGTCTGTTTACGACGGCGACGGATATGTGACGCCACTTGGAACAATTCCTGTGGACAAGGCATTTGCGCAACAACTGACGAAGATGAGCTCGTCGATCAGGCTCTCGGGCCGCGGTCATCTGGCTACGTCAAAAGGCGCGGAGCACGCGCTTGAAGTGCAGTTGCCGTGGCTGCAGCACGTGCTGGGCAGTTTTGCGCTGGTGCCGATCATCATGGGAGATCAGAGCTACGAGAGCAGCCGCGCCCTGGGTATGGCGCTGGCTCAACTGATCCAGCGCGAAGGTTCATCTGCCAAGTCGAATGCAGGAGACACGTTGATTGTGGCCAGCTCCGATCTATCGCATTACCACACCTACGCTGAGGCCGAAGAGATGGACCACAAGACGCTGAACGCGCTGCAAGCGTGGGACTACTTCAGCATGTCGCGGAACTTTGATGCGCGCGTGTGGGAGGCCTGTGGAGGCGCGCCAATCGTGGCTGCAATGATTGCCGCCGAGCACATGGGCGCGAATCAGGCCAAGCTGCTGCACTATGCGAATTCCGGCGATGTAACAGGCGACCGCTCGCATGTTGTGGGGTATGGGGCGGTGGCGCTGGTGAAAGCGCCGGGCCAGCAAGCGGCGGAGAAACCGTATTCGCTGAGTGACCGCGAGAAGGATGTGCTGCTGACAGTGGCCCGCAAGTCGGTCGAGTCCGCCGTTCGGGAGCAGAAGGCGTATGACCCGGGCGCGATTCCAGATGATGCGCTGCATCAAGAGCGCGGTGCGTTTGTCACTTTGAAGGAGGCTGGAGATCTGCGAGGGTGCATCGGCTATACCTCTGCCATGAAGCCGCTCTACCTGACGGTGCGGGACACCGCGGTGCTGGCCGCTTTGCGCGATCCGCGCTTCCGTCCGGTTTCAACGCAGGAGTTGCCTAAACTGCAGTACGAAATCTCAGTGCTCTCACCGCTCCGGCACGTGCTTGACGTTCGTCAGATCGTCGTTGGTCAGCATGGCTTGCTGATGAAGAGCCGCACCAATGAGGGTCTGCTGCTTCCGCAGGTTCCGACAGAGCAGCACTGGGATCGCACCCGATTCCTTGAAGAGACCTGCGCCAAGGCGGACTTGCGCCCGGACTGCTGGAAGGATGAACAGACCGATATCTTCATGTTCACAGCAGTGGTTTTCGGCGAGCACCGGCCCGCTAGTTCTCAATAGGCTGCGCATCCATGGCAGCTCGTGCCATGAGCAGCGCAGGCGCCAGGCAAACGGCCGTGGCCAGCCATGCGGTGTTCCAGAAGCCAAACAAGGGGATCAAAAACCCCGCCAGCAGGAGCGCACCGGCGCAGCCTCCAAGCAGATCAAGCGCGTAGAGTGTGCCTGCGCCTGTCTTTGTCTGGTTGCCGCCAAGATAGATTTTCGTGGCAGCGGGAAACTGGTAGCCTCCAGGGGTTGCGCACAGCAACGCCAGCGCAGGGAAGACAATCTGCGCAGTCCAGGCGGCTGCGCCTGCATCGCGCGCGAGCAGGCTCACCAGCAGCAGAAGAAGAGGCGCGGCGATAGCGAGGACCATCTGGTTGGTTGCAGCCCTTCGCAGCAGAGGCGGGCCTTCTCCGTTGTGCCTGTGTGCGATGCCGAACCAGGTTCCCAATGCAATGCCGGTCATGAACATGCCGATGAGCATGGCGAGTTCGCTGTAGACATAGCCGTAGACGGATTGGAAAGTCAGCAGGACCAGAATCTGCAGCGTCATGAGTGTGTAGCCGGTTGCAAATACAGACCACAAGGCTGAGGCACGGGCGCGTTGACGGGGCGCCGCCAACATGGCAAACACAGCAACGAAGAGAGACGAAAGAACGGCGATGACTGCGAGGAGCGATGTGAATGGAATGTGAAATGCGCTCTGCAGGAGATGCGCATAGACTGACTTGAACTGTGCGCTCCAGAGCACAGTGCCAAAGTAATATGCGACGGGCTGAAAATCGCGATTGACCACTGTTTCAGGAAGAGGCTGCAACAGGTCACGGATCTGTGCCATGCGGTCGGGCGTCATGCGGAAGGGAATGAAGTACTCGTGCACATACAACGTCTGCAGATTGCGGTCTTGCAGCCTGCGGACGAGGACTTGCGGATCATCCGTCAGAATGCCGGGTTGCGCAGCGGAGAAGAAATGGATTGTGCCGCCGGGAATGATGGCGACATAGGGAAAGACCTCGCGAAGCGTGCGGTGGATGCAGCGCAGAAATTCTGCGAGCAGCGGGCTGATATAGTCTTCCGATGCTCCAAGCTGGAGCGCGAAGAGCCCACCCCGCGCGAGGTGATCGTGAGCGGAGCGGAAGAACTCTGCTGTGTAAAAGCGGTTGAGCTGCGCGGTCTGTGGATTGGGCAGGTTGAGCAGGATTGCATCGAAGTCGCCGGATGATTC
>JAJXXG010000802.1 GCA_021781255.1 Acidobacteriota bacterium | reverse complement strand
ATCGATCAGGCGAGGTTGGGTGGGGGGCGAACGAAGAGGGTATTCAACAGCCCGCGACGAATATGCCACGGATGACTCGTGCGCTGTTCCATCCGGCTTGATGCTTGTGGGTTCAAGATGCTTTGGGCCGGCATCCGAAACAAGAAGACCGCGGCAGGAACAGTGTAGCTGACTCTTGTGAAGGTTTTCGTTCCAACTGCCAGCGGGCATTCCGCGATTACAGATCGCTCATTTTCGGATAGAAGCTTGGCCTTTAAAATCTGATGAAAAGCTGCCTGCGATGGTTCATAAAGCGAAAGCTTATATTGCAGACCCCACGCGAACACACTGAAAGCCAGCCCCATTGATCCGAGGATCACCAGGCGACTGAATGGCCGAGCTGCACTCAAACGTTGCATTTTCACCGGGATACAAATCGAAATCTAACTCACTCGTGCGACGCCACCCACAATCGCACAACCCTATCTGATAGATTTTGACGGCAAATCGCGCAAATAGGTTGCTCAATCATTTTCAAAAAGCGGCCACTATCATCCGATATGGGGGTGCAAACCAATACGGCCGCCTTGAAAGAAGCGATGGTGAACCGTGCTCAGGGCGGGTAGATAAATGGCCACAACAAACAAGTGAGATAAACAGTTAAGACTGTATTCGCCGTTCGCTGCAGGATTCTCGACTGGCAAGACCACTTATATCGCATTCTGAACGAAGCCGGTGAAGCGGAAGCGGGCTCCGGTGGAGACCGGCCCACTGAGGAATAGTTGGCCGCGACCTATCCGTTCCGGTGAGAGCTGGGAGTGGGCTGCAATGCATGGGGTCAGAAGCTTAGAAATAACGCTTCAGCTTCAGAATCTGCGATTCAAATCCGTACCACAGCGCAGTCGCGACTAAAGTCGTCGCAACCAGGCGAAACGCCACCACCGCAAGGTTGCCCGGAATGCCATAAGCGTTCATGCGCGCGTCGAACCAGCCGAAGTAAATGAACACCGAAATGTGCGTCATGTAGAGGCCGTAGCTGATGCGCCCGTAGAAGGACAGTGGTCCGCTGCGCAATGCCACATTCAGCGGATTGCGCGCTCCACTGGACGCGATCAATGCCAGCGCCGCGCCGGCAAAGCCCAACGCCAGCGCGGAATCCAGAAACGATGTGCCGCCGGCCACGGTAGCCGCGGCGACGATTCCGAGCACAAACCCGCCCAGCCCCAGCCACAGCCACGTGCGCCGGCTCAGCGGCAGCGTGTGCAGCCCGATCGCCAGCAAACTGCCCCACGCAATGCCGTCCAGGTGAATCAATGTATTGGTGAGCGTCATCCAGTGCAGGTTCGCATGGCGCAGCAGCGGCGCGCCGGCGAGCGCGGCGATCAGTACTGTAGCCAGCATCCAAGGCTGCCGCAGGAAGCGCACCAGCGGCGCCCACACAAAGTAGTACTGCTCCTCGATGGCCAGCGCCCACGTAGGGCCGACCGCCGGCGGCAGAGTGATGTGAAAGAGGTTTTGCACGCAAAAAATGTAGGCCAGCCACGGCGCTGTCTTGATCGCCTCCCACACCGGGGGACCGATAAACCACGGCGCGTTCAGGTAGACCACTACCAGCAGCAGCAAATACACCGGCCAGATGCGCAGCGCCCGGCGCGCGTGAAAGTTATGGAAGTAGCGCGGCTTGTCTCGCGCCGTCAGCAGGCCGGATGTTATCAGGAACCCACTGAGGACAAAGAAAACAATCACACCCGCCCAACCCCACAGGCTGGAGTAGTGAATCCATGTGCCTTTAAGCCGCGGATTGCAGTGGTAGAGAACGACCCATAGAATCGCCAGGCCGCGCAGCCCGTCAAGTTCCGGCAGGTAAGACGGCAGCCAGGTTGGGCGTTGGATGGTCAAGTCAGCAGCTTAGTAGGTCAGCGGATTATCGAGTCAGCTTGGGAAGCGGTCAGTTCGGCTTGACTTCACTCATTGAACTGATCTCTTCCCCATACCAGCGTATTCAGCATCAGGCTTTTTCTGATCTCTGAAACCTGAAACCTGTTTTACTCACCCCGCCGCTAACTGCTTCGCCCGCTCGGTTGCGCTAATTACTGCTTTGATCAAGGTGACGCGCAGCCGGCCTTCTTCCAATTCCAATATGCCGTCGATGGTGCATCCGGCAGGAGTCGTCACGGCGTCCTTCAGCAAAGCCGGATGATACCCGGTTTCGAGAACCATTTTCGCCGCGCCGAAGGTTGTCTGAGCCGCCAGCAGCGTCGCCGTGTCGCGCGGCAGGCCCACCTTCACTCCCGCCTCGGCCAGCGCCTCAATAATGATGTAGAGATACGCCGGCCCCGAGCCCGAAAGTCCCGTCACCGCGTCCATATGCTTCTCTTCCACCAGCACTGTGCGGCCCACGGTCTCAAAGATGCGTTCCGCCAGCTCCATCTGCGCCTCACTGACGAAGCGCCCGCGGCACAGCGCGGCCACGCCGGCGCCAAGCGCCGAAGGCGTGTTCGGCATGGCGCGGACCACGGCAATCTCCATGCCTGCCGCATCCTCAATGGCGCGCGTCTTCACCGACGCTGCAAACGAAACCAGCAGCTTCCCTGGCGTCAGCGCGGGCTTGATCTCCGCAATCAAGTCCGGAACCTGGAAGGGCTTCACGCCCACCAGAATCAGGTCCGCTTGACGGACGGCTTCCAGATTGTTGGTGCTCACGTCCACGCCCCACTGTGTGCTCAGCGCAAGCGCCCGCTCGGCGTGGCCCACGGTGGCGTGAATCCGGTCGGCGGCAAACAGGTTCTCTTTCAGAAACGCCTGCAGCAGAATGCCGCCCATCTTGCCTGCGCCCAGAACGGCAACGCGCACCTTGGGCAACTGCGCGGGTACCGCGGTGGCCTCAACGGCTATCTCCGCCATTTTCGTTTTTCCCCTTGCCTTCATTAGTTTTGGCACCCTGCGCGCCTGTAACTTCCCACGCTCCGCTCAGCGCGAACTCGGATTGCCACATCCTTGACGCGCTTCTTGCGTCAAGGATGTGATAGCACAGGCTTCAACCTCTCTTCGCCGACTTGCTGACTCGCTCGCCTGCCGTCCCGCACTCACCGGCTCAGCGCCGCCTCGTTACCCAGAAAATCCTTCAGCGCGGTATCCATCTTTTCGGTACGTTCCGCTTCCTGCCAGTTGCCGTTCCAAATTTGGTACCCGCCAGGCAGCGTCAAAAACTTCTGGTTATTGGCAACGGCCGTAATCGCCGTAACCATCCACGCGTCGTACTCGAGGATGAACGGCGGAGCGCCTGCGCTTCCTGGCGTAGGATTGCGCAAATCGGCAACGTGCATCCCCATGTGAACCACGGCCCTCGCCAGTGCATCTCCCTGCAGGCGATCCGAGTTGAAAACGCAGTTGAACAGCACGCCGTCCGGGGAGTCCTTCGTTCCCTGCTCCTCTTCCCTTGCCAGGGCCTCGGTGGTCGATCCATAGCTCGTATTTACGCCATTGTGCTCGCCCGATTTACCGTAGGCATCTGCCGCTCTTGTCACCGCATCCTTGGTCGGGCTGGCAGGAAGCGAGGCCGCCGTCTTCTGCGCGGCCGTAATCGCGCTGGTCAAATCGGTCGGCGGCCCTGGCATCTCGTCGCCCTTGCTCGCCGCGTCGGTCTTCGAATAATCGATCTCCTTCGGCGTCACGTCTGCAACCGACTCGAGCACCAGCCGCGCGGGATAGGCGTTCATGTTCCCGAATCCGCCAAAGCCCACAATCTTGCCCGCGGCGTCGTACTTCAGCGACGCGTCGGCCACGGTATCCAGCCGCCCCACCAGCGTTGCCGTCACCGTGTAGCGCGTGCAACCCATGCACATGTCCGCGCCCTTCTCGTGTTTCTGCGCCAGCAGCGAATCGAACTGCTTGAACTCCTTGCTCTTGTCCAGCGTCACCGCAGTGCGCGTAGGAGGCGTGTATGTTCCCTTAAAGTTCCGCGCAGGTTGCACTTCCACAATCGCCGCCGCTCCCGCCTTGCCCTTTGTCCCTTGCGGATACGAGAGCCAGATCGCGTTCACCGGAAAGCCGCAATTGGGGTCCGTCGTATCCTCGATTGCGAACTCGTCGAAACCCGCCACCACCGTGCCCTTGATGCGAACCATCTTTCCGTTAAACGACTCCGGCTTTTTCACCACATCGCACACGGTCGTATCCACAACCTGCGCATGCAGCCCTACACCCAAGCCCAGAAACAAGCCAGCCACAACAAAACAACGCTTCATAAAACCCTCTTCAGCCGCTGCTTAACCCGCAACGGCAGCAAAATATTGGCGGCCTCGACCGCCCTATAGGGGAACTGCAAAGAATATCATGCCGGGAGCACTTCTTTCGCAGCGGCTCAGCTCCCCGCGCTCCTTTGCGCCGCAATCCACGCATCCATCCGCGACTCCAGCACGTCCAGCGGCAGGGCTCCCGCCCCCAGCACCTCATCGTGAAATGCGCGCAGATCGAACTTGTCGCCCAGCGCCTTCCGCGCCCGCTCCCTCAGCTCCAGAATCTTCAATTCGCCGATCTTGTAGGACAGCGCCTGCGCCGGCCACGCAATATACCGGTCGACTTCGGATTGGATGCTGGGTTCGTCGATGTTCGAGTGGTCGTGGAAATACTGCACCATCTGGTCGCGGGTCCAGTGCTGGGAGTGCACGCCCGTATCCACCACCAGCCGGATCGCCCGCCACTCGTCGGCCTCGAGGCGTCCGTAGTCGGAATACGGATCCTGGTAGAACCCCGCATCTTTGCCCAGGTGCTCGGCGTAGAGTCCCCAACCCTCCACGTAGGCCGTGTAGCCGCCGTATCTGCGAAACTCCGGCAGCCCTGTCAGCTCCTGCGCAAGCGAAATCTGCAGGTGATGGCCGGGAATCCCTTCGTGATACGCAATCGCCTCCACTGCATAAAGGTTCCGGTTGGCAGCGTCGTAAGTATTGATAAACAGCCGCCCCGGCCGGCTGCCGTCCGGCGTGCCTGCCTGGTAGTAGGCCGGTGCCGCGGACTTCTCAGCGTAAGCGGGCACCGCAACCACCTCAAACGGCGCCTTGGGCAAGCGCCCAAACAGTTCCGGCAGCTTGGCCTGCATCGGCTTCAGATACCCGCGATACGCCTCCAGCAGCGCGGCGGGCGAGGCCCCGTGCAGCTTCGGATTGCTCTTCAAACTGGCGCGAAAGCTGGCCAGGTCCTTGAACCCCAGCTTCTCGGCGATGGCCAGCATTTCGGCCTCGTCTTGCTTCACTTCGTCGAGGCCAATCTGGTGAATCTGCTCCGGCGTCAGGTTGGTCGTGGTCCTCTCCCTGACCAAAAAGCGGTAGTATTTCGCCCCGTCCGGCAGCGCATCGATGCCGGGCTTCGTGCGCCCCGCCGGAACGTAGCTCGCCTCAAGAAAGCGCGCAAAGCGCTGGTACGCCGGCAGCACTTCCTTGCCGATTGCGTCCAGCATCTCCGTCCTGATGCGTTCCTGCTCGGCGGCCGGAATGGATGCGGGAAATTTCTTCAGCGGCAGCGCCAGCGGCGAGTCCTCCGGCTTCTGGCCGGCCAGTTGCTTCACCTGCTCCAGCGCCTTTTCGAGCAGATACTTTGGCGGCAGGCGCTGGTCGTCCATGCCGATCGACATGTTCTGCATCTCTTGCGAAAAGGCCGTGGGCAGTGCGTGCAGCCGCGCCGTCCAGTCGTCGTAGTCCTTCACCGTGTCAAAGCTCAGCTCGGCCGCCAGTTGCGGATACTCGGTGTAGAACCCTCCGGTCTGGTCGATTGGCATCTCCCACTCTTTAAATTCCGCGCCCTCCTCGTCCATCTCGAAGCGCCGAATCAGCAGGTCCTGGCTTGTCTTCTCCTCGTCGCTGAACCCCGTCGGGTCAATCGCCGCCAGCTGCATCAGAAGTTTCTGCTCTTCGGCCAGCTTGTCGTTTATCGCGCGCACGCTCAAGTCGCTGATCTGGGCGCTGTACCGCTTGTCGCCGATCTCCGAGGCAAACTCGGGGTCGCGCTTCAGCCTGCCCTCCCAGTACTCGTGGAAGATGTCGTTCAGCGCCTTGCGCCGGTCGGCGAGCGATGCGGCCGAAGCGGGCGAAACAGGCGCCTGCATCGCGGAAAGCTCGGGCTTCTGCGCGTGCAGAGCAGAGATCGGCGCAGGGCTCAAAACAAGGAAAAGCGCAAGTAGCGTCGCAACAGCCGCCGCCGCAGATAGTGTCTTCTTTCTCAAGGGAGCAGGTCCTTCGCGGGTGAATTGGCCTTTTAGTTGAGTGTAGTGCAAGAGAACAGAGGTCAGAGATCAGGGGACAGGGGAGCGGCGGGTTAACGGGCAATAGAAACGTTTACATGCTTTTCCGATAATGTGCGCGGCGTGTCTTATCCTTTTCAAGTTCTTTTGGAATGGGTGCGACACCACCTTCCGGCTGCCCCGCTTGCGCCTGATAGAAGGCCGCGAAGTTGAGGTCCGTGCCGCGCCGTCTTGTGCGAAACGGAATGCAACCGCGGGCCCTTCGACTTCGGCCGCCGCGGCGACCTTCGCTCAGGATGACGGAGCATGATTTGAGTTCATGCTGTCCCGGGTCCCAAAATCGGGACCCTTCGACTCCGCTCAGGACAGGCTCTGGGGCACCCGCTAGTTTTCAGGGCAACCGGTCGTACGTGATGCACGTTTCCAGGGCGGCGATCGCGATCGCGCCGGCCCTCAGTTCGAGAATGCGGCGCCTCGAAATCGTTATCACTTGCCTGCCGAGGCCGCCTTTGGGTGCGCCAGGAAGGTGTGTATTTGATGGCAGTTCACACACGTCTTGCCTTTCAAGAATGGATCAGACTTCAGTTGTGCCACCTTCTCGGAGTGACAGGTATCGCATGTGCTTAGCGCCGGCGTGGCCTCGACACTCTGTGCTGTAATCTCGCCATGGCACACGGTGCATTGGACTTCGTTCGCGCCATGCGGGCTGCCCTTCCATTGGGCATAGGTCATCTTGTGGCAGCTGGAACAGGTTTTCCCGGCTGGAATCGCCTGATGGTGCTGCTCCTTGGCATGAGCCTGCTGAGCAAAGGCGGGTTGAACGGCAGCTGCCAGAACGAAAAAAACGAGCAGGGCAGGACTGAACATACGTGCGCGGAAACTATTCACGGGCAGATCTCCTGAGTAAGATGCCGCAGTATCGAACCGGCGATGGCTGCCAATCAGTGATGCCTATCACGTCTCACCGGAATGCGATCTGCGCACTGGCCGTGAGGTCTTTTGCCAGATGAATGGCCACAAACCTCGCTTTATACGCTTGCGGTGCCGATCCATGGCGGAACACTTGAGCGCCTGGCGGATGAGTGGCTGTGGAGGGCGGTTCTCGGAACAGGTGTCGGTTGTCGGGGGCCAGGTGTCAGAAACAGAGAGTTGCAGACGGCAGGTGGTGGCCGAGGGAAGCGGCGGATAGCGGGTTAGCCCGCCTGCGCGGGGAACTCGTAGCCGTCTTCGCGGAAGATGCGAGCGCAGGCGTCGGCAATCTGTGCGTCGTAGAGCGTGCCGCGCTGAGCAAGGACTTCGTCGAGGGCTACTTCAACTCCCCGCGCCGCGCGATAGGGACGGTGCGAGCTCATGGCCTCGACCACATCGGCGACGGCGAGGATGCGCGCTTCAAAAGAGATGGCGTCCGCTTTGAGGCCGTGCGGATAGCCGGAGCCATCGAGGCGCTCGTGGTGTTGCAGGACTATGTCGGCAATCGGCCACGGGAAGGCGACATTTTTCAGAATGTCGTAGCCGAGTTGCGCATGCTCCTTGAGCAGGTTGAACTGCGGAGGAGTGAGCAGGCCGGGCTTGGAAAGAATTTCAGCGGGGATGCCGATTTTGCCGAGGTCGTGGATGCTGGCGGCCAGATGAAGTCCGTGGGTGCGATCGGCGGACAGGCCGAGCTTTTGCGCAATGCGCACGCAGAGATCGGCGACTCTGCGTTCGTGGCCGGCGGTGTAGGGGTCGCGCTGGTCCACGGTTTCCGCGATCACGTGAATGGTCTGCTCCAGAGCGGCGCGGAGGTCTTCCTGGTGGCGGGCCCTGGCAATCTCCGCACGCTGGGTTGCAATGCCGTAAGCGAGGTCCGAGGCGATTTGCTCCATCAATTTGCGTTCTGAGCCGGTGCGGATGCGGGGCGTCTCTGAAAAGACCGCAAGGCTGGCGATAAGGCCATCTGTGAGGCGAAACGGAAGCGCGATGGCCATGCGGTAGCCTCGCTTTACGGTCTCGGTGCGCCAGGAATGCACGAGAGGATCGGCGCAAATGTCCTCCTCAACGTGAACCTCACCGGTTCGCAGAGACCGGCAAACCGGCCCGTCTTCGTGCTCGGTTTCGGCCCATGTGAAGGTGGGATTGATACTTTCGAGAAAGCTCTCCTCGCAACCATAGTGAGCCACGGTGACGATGGGCTTGCCTGGACCCTCGTCCGCGAAGCCCACCCAGGCCATGCTGTAGCCGCCGGTCTCCACCATGATGCGGCAGCACGCCCTGAGCAGGTCCTTTTCGGTCTTTGCATGCACAAGAGTGTTGTTGATTTCGCTGAGCAATTGCAACTCGCGGGCGTTGGCCTGCAGAGCGGCTTCAAGGAGCTTCTGCTCCGTGATGTCTTCGGTGAAGCCCTGGTAGCAGATGGTTTTTCCGTCGGGTCCGGCGATCTTCTTCGCGGTGACGGAAACCCATATTAGCTTGCTATCCTTGCGCTTGAACTGATGCGGGTAGTCGCGAACCATTCCTTGCTGTTCGAGCAGCGCTACGAAGCGAGCGCGCTCCTCGGGGGAAACCCACAGGTCGTGGGCTGCGTCCTGAATTGCTGCGACCCCTTCATCAGCGGATTCGTACCCCAGCATTTCCGCCGCTGCCGGATTCATCGTCACGGCTCTTCCGTCCGGCGATGTCTGGAAGATGCCTTCCGGCGCGTCCTCGAAGATTTCGCGGAACCGCTCTTCAGCTTTACAGCGGGCCTCCTCGGCAGCCACGCGCGAAGTGAGATCTTCGATGAATCCCTGATAGTAGAGCGTCTTTCCATCCGCGCCGCATATCTTCCGGGCGGTGAGTGAGACCCATATCTGCGTCCCGTCCTTGCACTTGTACCGGGCCGGGTAGTCACGGATCTCCCCTCGTTGCTCCAGAAGTGCCGCGAAGCGGGAGCGCTCTTCCGGGTGCAGCCAGACCTGATGGGCGGAGTCATTGATTGTGGAGACGGCTTCTTCAGGAGATGCAAAACCCAGCATCTTCGCTCCTGCAGGGTTCAGGGTCAGGACTTTCCCTGCCGGAGTGGTTCGAAAGATGCCTTCCGGTGCGGACGTAAAGATCTCGCGGAACTTTTCTTCGGCTTCGCGGAGAGCCTCCTGTGCGGCCTTGCGCTCGGTGATGTCGCGGGCCACCACCACGGCGCCGGCGATGGAACCATCGCTGCCGCGGATGGGGTTGAAGCTGTAGCTTCCTATCCAGGTTTCTCCCGTATCTCTACGGCGCAGGTTGTATTCGACCATAACGGCTGTCTCGCCTCGGAGCGCTCTGGAAACTGCCCGCTCTTCCGTCGGCAGCACTTTGCCATCGGGTGTGAACGCCTCAACAAGCTCCCGCATCCTTGCGAGACTCGTAGGGCACTCGGCCTTGCTTCTGAACCTGTGGAACGTCGCGAAGGCCTCGTTGTAGTTGATGGCTTCACCGGATGCATCGGTAATACACACCGCGTCCATCATGCTGGCCAGCGCTGCCGCCAGCTTCCCCTGATACTCGGCCAGATTCTTCTCAGCCCGCTTGCGCTCTGTGATGTCCTCTCCGAAGAGAAGGATCCCTCCCACGGCTCCTGCACCCGTGTACCAGGGATGCACCGACCATCGGCTCCAGATTTCGACGCCAAACAATTCTTTGGGGAAATGGTCTTCGCCGCTCACTGCCTCTCCCGCCAGGGCGCGGCGATGTGCCTCTTTAAAGTGTTCCGGAAGATTGGGAAATGACTCATAGTGGGAGCGCCCAGCGATCTCTCGTCCAGCCAGACCGAGTCCAGTCTGATGCTGTCGGCTGGCAGCCAGGTAGCGCATCTCACGATCGAACATGGCAATTGAGACCGGTGCGTGCTCGATGAAGAGTTGCATCAGGTCGCTGCTCTCGCGCAGCGCTATTTCCGCCCGCTTGCGCTCGGTGACGTCGCGTATGATAGCGAGCGCATGGGGTTGGCCGTCGATCTCGATAATCGCCACCGAAGTCAGCCCCCAGATTGTCGCCCCGTTCTTCCGTCGATATTGAATTTCCAGATTGCGAACTTCTGAGGTCCGTTGCAGCAAACCGACGACCTTCTCCTCATCGCTGGGATCGGCCCAGATGCCGACCTCAAGCAGTGTTCGCCCAATGACCTCTTCGCGCCGGAAGCCGGTGATGTCACAGAATGCCGGGTTGACATCGACATACCTCCGATCGCTCAGACAGATGATGTTTATGGCATCGGTGCTGGTCTGGAATGCGGCGCGATAGCGTGCCTCGCTCACCCTGAGGGCTTCTACGGCGGCGGATAAGTTCTGCTGGGTTTGCTTTCGCTCGGCGATGTCCTTGCAAATGACCCAGACGCCC
>JAJXXG010000252.1 GCA_021781255.1 Acidobacteriota bacterium | reverse complement strand
TCACCTTCAGAGATCAAGATCATCGCGCGCGGAGCCTTCCTGCACGACATCGGCAAGATGGCCATTCCTGATGAGATTCTCCGCAAGCCGGGCAAGCTCACCGCAGAAGAAGAAGAAATTATGCGGGATCACTGCAGCCGCGGCTATCACATCCTGCGCAAGATTCCGTTCCTGAGCGAGGCGGCGGCAATCGTTTATACCCACCAGGAACACTTTGACGGAGGCGGATATCCCAGCGGCTTGCGCGGTAGTGAGATTCCAATCGGCGCACGCATTTTTGCGGTGGCCGACACCTTGGACGCCATTACCAGTGACCGTCCATACCGTAACGCAAAAAGCTTTGACATGGCGCGCGAAGAAATACTCCGCTGCTCTGGCACGCAGTTTGACCCAGCCGTTGTCGATGTCTTCCTGAAGATCCCCAATGAGCTGTGGCTTGAGCTGCGCAACGAGATCAACGGCCAGAGCCGCCACTTCTCCCCATTCAATTTCTCGTCGGGATCCGCACCAACCGCCGAATAGTCAGCACCACGATACCCACACAACTCCACGTGTGCTTGCGCTCTTCAGAAGCGTGAAGACTGCAAGACTGTTTCATCCCACAGGCAGGGCTCGGGATTCGCCCGGCATCCCCGAGACCCAGCCTCTGCATTCAAGCAATTTGCGACACTACGGCCGGATTGCGACTTTCAGTACGCCATCCCGCTGTTCACTGAAGAGCTTGTACGCGTCCAGAATTGCATCCAGCTTGAAGCTATGCGTCAGTAGCGGCGTCAGGTCCACGCGCTTGTGAAGAACAATTTCCATCAGCCGGCGCATACGCTCCTTGCCACCCGGACATAGCGTCGTCACAACCTTGTAGTCACCCAGGCCCGATGCAAAGGCATCCATTGGAATGTTCAACTTGCCTGAATAGACTCCGAGGCTCGAGAGGGTTCCGCCCGGTGTGAGCGCACGCAGCGCTGTCTCAAAGGTTTCCTGGGTTCCAAGGGCTTCAATCGCCACATCTACGCCGCGCCCATGCGTCTGCTTGCGAATTTCGCTCACCACGTCATAACGGGTGTAGTCAATCACAACGTCAGCACCCATCATGTACGCCATCTTCATACGCACCGGATTTGACTCCGCTGCAATAATCAGGCCCGCGCCTCTCAATTTTGCGCCGGCAGTGGCACAAAGACCAATGGGGCCCTGCGCCATGACGACAACACTATCGCCCACGCGCAGATTAGCCGTCTCCGCCGCGGAAAATCCCGTTGAGGCTATATCCGCAAGCAAAATCACTTGCTCATCGCTCAACTTGTCGGGAATCTTCGCCAGATTTGCTTGAGCATAAGGCACCAGAAGATACTCCGCCTGCGCGCCATTGATCGTGTTCCCGAATCTCCAGCCTCCAATGGGCTCCTCTCCGCACTGCGACCATTTTCCTCCGAGGCATGCCGAGCATTGCCCGCACGGTGTGATGGCGCCTACCAAAACCCGATCGCCTACTTTATAACCCGTTACTCCGTGCCCAAGTTCATGGATTACGCCAACAGCTTCATGCCCGATGATCAGCCCCGGCGGCACCTCATACTCACCCTTAAGAATGTGCACATCCGTTCCGCAAATCGTTGTCATCGTGACGCGAATGACGGCTTCCCCTGTTCCTGCGCGCGGTATCGGCCTCGTCTCCAGCGCAATCTGGTTCACTCCGCGGAAAACCAGCGCTTTCATCTCTCCGGTTTTCTTGTCCACTTCCTCGCCGTGAAGAACTGCTGTGGTAGCCATAGCGATACACCTCGATTCCGCCCAATGTTGGACCAAAAGCGCAGTTTCTGCCGTGACTCGGGTCACCACTTGGTAATGGAGCAAGAACCAGGCCCAATGCACACTTTCAGCCTTCGCGCTGCGCCGCTGGCCCTTTGCTGCGCGGATTCACGAGCCGGAAACGGAATCTTCTTGACGGATATTCGCCGCCGGCACGCCGAGCAGTAGCCCTCGCAGAGGGCGAAGGCTGGCGGAGGCGACGGGAGTCGGATTAATTCACAGTATTGAAAGCAAATAGGTTACTGTGTGTTCAACGACCGGAGGAACGCACAAATCGGTGGAAACGCGGTATTTCGGTACGTGAGCGGTACACGAAGTTTTGGGCTTTTGCGGCTTTTCTCAAACGGTGAGAGTTGCTCCACGCATTCGCGGCTTGCGGAATAGCTAGCGAAGATGCATGAACAGTAGTCGACTTGAACGAGCGAAAATCGTGGATTAGGGCCGTCCATTCCGGATTTCAAAATCGAAGCCATAAGCTCTCGGGAAATCAATGTGTAGAGCTCCTGGCCTCCTGCTCCATGCACAACATCCGCCAGACCCACCCCAGAAGACGCAATTCGTCCCGGGAGCTGCTTTGAATCGCGGCGGGTTTGCCGCAGTGTCCGCAGTCTTCGTAAAGCCCCTCCCTCGATCTCACCCGATTGGGGGTCACAATCTCCATAGGAATGAATGCAACACCGAAATACATATGACTGCACCGAGCGACAAACGGTCCGTCGATATCAGAGCTTACGCCAGAATAGGATGGGGTGACCGGCTTGCTCGATTGCACGAGC
>JAJXXG010000588.1 GCA_021781255.1 Acidobacteriota bacterium | reverse complement strand
GTAGATTGACGCAAAAGAATGCAGGGAATAGGATGGCGATGTTCCGCCGCACGCTGCGCGTTTCGCAGGGAAGACGGCGGAATGCACGCCGTTACCGCGCCTCGGCGAAGAACGGTCATCACAGCAATTCCTGGGCTGATAACGGAGCGATTCATCGGTGAATGCAAAATGGAGTTTCATCTCTGCAAGTGGACTTACGCTGCTGTTCGCAGCTTCTCTCCAGTTGCACGCCGCCAGCGGAAACAGCCAATCGAGCAACCCAGTCTTCAGGGTAGGAAGCTTTGATCGCTCTTCGGTAGAGTTTGCCTCGGGCAGCCCGAAGCAGCCGGTGAAGTTTGTTGTCGGCAAGAGCGATGCGGCGAAGGACTGGTATGCGGCGCAGCCAGCTGTGCTCGGCTCTGCGACGGCGGATGAATCGCCAGCCAGTGCTGCGGCTCCCCGCTCCATCCTGTTTACGCTGGATCACGCTGCCGCGCCATCGTATCGGCTGCATGTCTCGCTGCTCATTCAGAGCGCAAGCGTTCCTGCCCTGCGGGTTGGGATCAATGGGAAGCATGGCATCTTCTATCTGCACCCCAAGCTCGATTACAGCAACGGCGATCAGGGCGACTCCTTCTATCCGGCGTATTCGCAGGCTGATGTGGAGTTCACGGTGCCGGGCAGTGCGCTGCGGCAGGGGGAAAACACCATCACCCTGCAGGCGGTCGAGGAGGCCGATCAGGCGGTTCCCGAGGCAGGCCTGACCTATGACGCTATCGAGCTGGATCGAGGGACTGCGAAGGCGGAGGCGCGATCCTCGACCGCGCAAATCCTTCCGACCATTTACTTTCGGCAGCGGGCCGGCGGCCTGGAGGAGGAGGTAGAAGCTTACATCCGCTCCAGTGAGCCGATGAAGCCGGGAGGCCATGCCGATCTGACGATCGCTGGCAGGCACTATCAGCAGGCTCTGCGCGGCAACCAGGACTTCGGCGAAGAGAGACTTGACTTCAGCGTTGCAGAATTTCCAGCGCAGACGCGCGCGGCCTTTGACTGGCAGGTTAGCGGCCACCGCCAGCATGTCGAGCAGACGATCGACCCGAAGAAGAAGTGGACGGTCTTTGTCGTTCCCAATACTCACGTGGACGTCGGCTACTCCGACTATCAGGCAAAGATTGCCGCCATTCAAAGCCACGCACTCGATGAAGCGCTGGATATGATCGGCAAGCAGCCTGATTTCCGCTTCAGCACGGATGGAGCGTGGAACCTTGAGCAGTTCATGAAGACGCGCACACCTGCGCAGCAGCAGCGGGCGATTGCCGCTCTCCAGAAAGAGCAGCTCTTCGTCCCTGCGCAGTACGCGAATATTCTGACTGGATTTCCGGCGGCGGAGACGCTCATCCGCTCGCTCTATCCAAGCGCAAATTTCAGCCGCATGCATGGCACGCCGTTCAACTATGCCAACCTGACGGACGTGCCTTCTTACTCGTGGTCTTATGCGTCGATCCTGGCCTCCGCCGGCATTCATTATCTTGCCGGTGGGAGCAACAACTATCGCGCGCCGGTGCTGCTGCAGGGACGGTTGAATGAAGACTCTCCGATATGGTGGGAGGGGCCGGACGGCAAGAAAGTTCTCCTGTGGTACTCGCGTATCTACCAGCAGATGCAGATGCTGTTTGGGCTGCCTCCCGTCTTAGCAGCAGGGCGCGACACGCTTCCCCTGTTCCTGCAGATGTATGAGCACCCCGGCTACCATGCCAGTGCGACGATGCTCTACGGCACGCAGGTCGAGAACACCGACCTCTTTCCGCAGCAGGCAGAGCTTGTGAAAGAGTGGGACGACACGTATGCCTTTCCGCATCTGCAGTACTCCGGCTTCCACGAAGCGCTGCAGAATATCCAGAAGCAGTTCGGCGACACGATTCCCACGACGCGCGGCGATGGCGGCCCTTACTGGGAAGATGGCATCGCTTCCGATGCCTATTATGCGGGGATGGAGCGATGGACCGAGGGCAACGCGCCCACAGCAGAAAAGCTGGCGACATTGACTGCGCTGATTAATCCCCTGATGAAGGCCAACACCGCGGACCTGAAGCGCATGTGGACAAATATGTTGCTGATGGACGAGCACACGTGGGACTCGTACAACAGCATCTCCGATCCGACGAGCATGGAGGCGGTCAAGCAGCTTGCGATCAAAGACCAGTATGCGGTGAACGCTAAAGCGCTTGCGAACTTCATCGCCATGAACAGCATGGCGAGCATGGTGAGCGCCATACCGGCAGCGCCTGGCAGTCTGATCGTGTTCAATAGTTTGAACTGGAAGCGCGATGGACTGGTTTCATTCGATGTTGATAAAGGGAATGAGATCGTCGATACGACGACCGGCAAAGTAGTTCCGGCCGAGAGGCTTGGCGGTGACGGCAACTTCGATCATATTCGCTTCCTGGCGCAGGATATTCCGGCCGTCGGCTACAAGGTGTTCGAGATGCGGCATGCGGCGGCAGCGACGCCCCAGACAGACCAGGTCTCGACACTCGAAAGCCCCTACTACAAGGTGACGCTCGACAGTTCCACCGGCGCAGTGCGCAGCATCTACGACAAGCAGC
>JAJXXG010000198.1 GCA_021781255.1 Acidobacteriota bacterium | reverse complement strand
CTCGTAGAGGAAGCGGCCGTAATCCTGAATGCGACAGACGGGCGGGACGGCGTTGGGCGAGACTTCGACGAGATCGAGCCCGCGCTCACGGGCGATCTTCAGAGCTTCAAAGGGGGGCAGGATGCCCATTTGTTCGCCGTTTTCGTCGATGACGCGAATCTCGCGCGCGCGAATGCGGTCGTTGATGCGAATAAAGGACTTTGCCGAGCGTTTATCGAGTGCGATGGTGCTCCTCCAAGAGCCGTCGCTGCCCGCCCAGCCGGGTGATACGGCAGCGGATGCGGGCGCACGGACGCACCCTGAGTATAGCACTGAGGCGGCGAGCCAGCGGTTGTTTCTGCGCCGATCAGGGGATGGTGCGCGGCGCCAGCGCGGGCGCAGGTTGCGCTGATTCAGCAGCGAGCAGCGAGCCCTGAGCGTTGAGGCCGGTGACGCGGATGCGCACGAGGCGATTGGCGGGCAGATGCGCGGCGACTTCAACGGGCAGGAAATTCTCAGAAATCGCAACCGTGCGGGCAACGCCGGCGAGCGCAGGCGGCGTGTGCAGGGTGATGGCGTCGAGTTCGCTGCCCAGGAATTGCTCGCGATGGGCTCGGGATTTTTCTGCGGCGAGAGCGCGGAGGGCCGCCATGCGCTCCTCGACGACGGCGGGCGGAACGGGCTGCTCGGCGTGAAGCGCCCAGGCGCGCGTGCCGGGGCGCGGCGAGAACGGAAACAGATGCAGATAGCCGAAGGGCAGCGAGCGGATTAACTCTAATGTCTCCTCGAACTCGCGGTCGGTTTCTCCGGGAAAGCCGACCATGACGTCTGCGCCAAGGGTGAGGCCGGGTCCGGCGGCGCGGATGAGGGCGGCGACTTTCTCCCCATAGTGCCAGGGACGGTAACGGCGGTGCATGCGGCGCAGGACGGCGTCAGAGCCGGACTGGAGCGGCAGATGCGCGTGACGGGCCAGGCGCTCGCCGCCAAACTCCGCCATGAGAGCGATCAGCTCGGCGTCCCAGTCCATGGGCTCGATGGAGCTGAGGCGCAGGCGGGGCAGGCGGGTCTGTTCGAAGACCTGGCGCACGAGCCAGGGGAGCGTGGGCGGCGGCGCGCCGGGCGCGGGCGCGAGGTCGCGGCCCCAGCGGCCGAGGTTGATGCCGGAGAAGACCAGCTCATTGCCGCCGGCGGCGACGAAGCCGCGAACCTGCCGCAGAACGGCTTCAGCAGGCAGGCTGCGTGATGAGCCGCGCGTTTGCGGAATGACGCAGAAGGAGCAGCGGTTTCCGCAGCCCTCCTGAATCTTGAGGTTGGGGCGGGTCTGCGCGCCGGGGTGGAGTTGAGCTTCCTCCAGGAAGGAGTGGGCGAAGCGGTCGTCGGCGAGGATGAGGGTTTGGTTGGCGGGTTGTGTGCTCGCCAGCAGCGCTTGCACGCTGACGGTTGCGTGCGATTGGGACCGTACAAGCTGGGTTTCCGCCCCGGACAACTGAAGGGCGATGGCGGGCGCGAAGGCTTTGTGGCTATTGCCGACGACGGCGGCGACGCCGGGCAGTGCGGCGAGTTCCTGGGGCGCGCGCTGGGCATAGCAGCCTGTGACGAGGATGCGCGCGGCAGGGTTGATTCGGTGGGCGCGGCGGATGAAGGCGCGAGCGGCGCGGTCGGCCTCGGCTGTGACGCTGCAGGTGTTGACGACTACGACATCGGCGGCGGCGGGGCTGCGCTCGCTGAGGCCCGCGGCGAGGAGCGCGTTGCTGACCGCCTCGCCATCGGCGCGGGCGGCGCGGCAACCGAAATGTTCGATGTGGAAGGCCAACGCATCGCTCCGGGCGGCGAAACACTCAACAGGGATAAGGGTACCGGGGCGCGGGTGGAGTTTCAAGCAAGCGGCGGAGCCGTAGGCGCATGCGTACAGCGGGCGGCGAGGCTGAATGGAGAAGATTGCACAAAAGCGCTCGCCGGCAATGGGCCGGGGCTAGACTGGGTATGCAACCGCAACCTGTACGAATGCAATCAGGTAGCGCGGAAGGGAGCGACGATGGAACGGGAAGGCGTGCAATCAGCGCACAGGAAGATTGACTGGAGCGGCTTGACCCTGTTTCTGATTTCGATCTGCATCGTTCTGCTGTGCCTGGTGCTGGTGCGGCCGTTTCTTGCGGGCATCACCTGGGCTGTGGTGCTGGCGATTGTGACGCAGCGGCCGCATCGCTGGATCAGCGCGCGGGTGAAGAATCCGACCTTCGCCGCGACGATCACCACGATGCTGGTGACGCTGGCCATTGTGGTGCCGACGCTGCTGGTTGTGCTGAGCGCGGGCGGGCATGTGCTGCAACTGGTGCGCGAATTCCAAAGCACCGCGACGGAGGAGGGCCTGCGCGAGTTTCTTGCTTCGCATCCGCGCATTGCGAGCCTGCTGCAAAGCGTGATGGACAACGTGAATGTGAGCCAGGCCTTTGAAAAAGGCGCCAGCACGGTGGCAATGCAGGTGGCATCGTTCCTGGGCAAGTCGATCGGTGCGTTCACGCAGGCGATTGTGATGCTGTTCGTCCTGTTTTTTCTTTACCGGGACAAGACGCAATCGCTCGCGTTTCTGCGCTCTCACATGCCGTTGGCCGCGGACGAGGCGGACTACCTGCTGCTGAGGCTTCGGGCGGCGATCAATGCGCTTGTTTTGGGGCGGTTTGCGGTTGCGGGGATTCAGGGATTGCTGTCGGGCATTGCGTATGCCGCGCTGGGCGTGGGCGCGGCGACGCTGCTGGGCGTGGCCACGATGCTGTTTGCGCTGGTGCCGGCGGTGGGAGCGTTTGTCATCTGGCTGCCGGTGGTGATTTATCTTGCGATGATTCATCACTGGGTTCAGGCGATTATCCTGCTGGGGGCCGGGTCGCTGGTGATCAGCACGCTGGACAATGTGCTGTATCCGATCCTGGTGGGGACGCAACTGCGGCTGCATACGGTGCCGATCTTTCTGGCGATGCTGGGCGGCGTCTTTCTCTTTGGCGTGAGCGGGCTGATTCTGGGGCCGATTGCCTTCAGCGCGGCAGAATCGCTGATTCTGATCTGGCGCAGGAGGACAACAGGCGCGCCGCTGCCAGCAAACGCCGCGGCGGAATGAGAAGGGTTGCTCTTTCCGGGGCTGAAGGGGCTGCGGAAGAACGCGCGAGAAGTATCCCAAACGAGAATGCAAGGAACCGCAGGGCCTGAAGGCCATGCTGTTTTACGCCATTTATGGCACGAGTAAACTCGTGCCTGACACAAGACTTTACCAGCGGCGAGTTTTCCGCAGCCTTTGAAGGCCGTACCCTTCAAACAGGCCCGCTGCCATGAGCAGAGACGACGCGGGTGGCGCACCATGGCTTCGGTATACTGGAGCGTAGTCCCACCTGTCCGATTGTTTCGCCCCTAGAGCATGGACACATCCGTCACGGAAAGCTCATCCAGTCCCGCATCCAATGCCTCGCAGAGCGGGGCGTGGCAGATTGTCAGCTTCACCTACTTCACGCTTGTCTGCTATTTGTCGATCGGGCTGCCGCTGGCGATTCTGCCGGCGTATGTGCATTTGCGGATGGGCTACAGCGCGGCGCTGGCGGGCTCGGTGATCAGCATCCAGTACATTGCCACGTTTTTGAGCAGGCCGTGGGCGGGACGCATCAGCGACCACGCAGGGGCTAAAGTGTCAGTGGAATGGGGGATGGGCGCATGCCTGGCCAGCGGAGCGCTGCTGCTGTTTGCGGCCATGCTGCATCGGAATCCCCTCTGGCTGAGCCTGGCGGCGCTGATCGCCAGTCGGCTGGCGCTGGGCGTGGGCGAGAGCCTGGGCTCGACCGGCGCGACCCTGTGGGGCATTACCGCGGCCGGACCGGAACACACGGCGAAGGTGATTTCATACAACGGCATCAGCACGTATGGCGGGCTGGCGCTTGGCGCTCCGCTGGGCGTGGTGATGGAGCAGCACTGGGGCCTGGGCTCCATTGGGCTGCTGACGATTGTGCTGGCCGGGGTGAGCCTGCTGCTGGCCAGCGCCAAGCGGCCGTTGCCGGTAGCGCCGGGTGAGCATCTGCCCTTTCGCGCCGTGCTGGGGCGCGTGATGCCGCATGGCATGGGGCTGGCGATGGGCGGCGTGGGTTACAGCGTGCTGGCTACGTTTGTGACGCTCTTTTACGCCAGCCGCCACTGGGGCGGAGCGGCGCTGTGCCTGACCTCGTTTGGCGTGGCGTTTATTGTGGCGCGGCTTTCCTTTATCCAGACGATCAACCGCTTCGGGGGCTTTCCGGTGGCGATGACGTGCCTGGCGGTGGAGACCGCGGGCGTGGCGATGATGTGGCTGGCGCACTCGCCGTGGACGGCTTTTACGGGCGCGGGGCTGACGGGGTTTGGCTTTTCGCTGGTCTTCCCTGCCCTGGGCGTGGAGGCGGTGAAGCGCGTGCCGGAGTTCAATCGCGGCACGGCGCTGGGGGTCTACACGGGCTTCTCGGATGTGTCGTTCTTTCTGGTGGGTCCGACCGCGGGCGCGGTGATTGGGGCGTTCGGGTATGCGAGCGCGTTTCTGTTTGCGCTGCTGTGCGTGCTGGCGTCGCTGGGGATTGTGGTGGTGCTGGCGGGAGCGGCGCGGCGGACGGACGGGTTGGCGGGATAGCGGAATTGGCGGGGTTGGCGGAGTTGGCGGGGTTAGCTCACCGCGTCTCGCCAGAGCACGGGACGAGACGCGGAAAAAGCCCTCGCAATCGAGCGCGGATGACGGCGTGAACGGCTGACCTGAAAACACAACGGCCACCCTTGCGGGTGGCCGTTGTGGCTTACGGGAGCGGGCGGGGTTAGCGCTCGCTCTTCCAGTTGATGAGATCGCCAAGGGTGGTGGTGGAGCTGGAGACGGGTGCCTTGTAGCTCTCGACTGTGGCACGGCTGGCCTCATGGCCAATCGAGCGCAGACTGAGGCCCACCTTCTTCTCTTCCACGTTGATCTTGATGATCTTGAACTCGTGCTCCTGGCCTTGTTCGAGCTTGATGGATGCGCCGCCATCGTCCACAGCCTCGGAGACGTGGCAGAGGCCCTCAACGCCCTCGGCGATTTCAACGAAGGCGCCGAACTGCGCCGTGCGAAGAACCTTGCCGTGGACGACATCGCCGACGCGATGCGCGGCGAAGAAGCTCTCCCAGACGTCGGGCTGGAGCTGCTTGATGCCGAGCGAGAGGCGGCGATTCTGGGGCTCGACGCCAAGGACGACTGCCTTGACCTTTTCGCCCTTCTTCACCACTTCAGAGGGATGCTTGACGCGCTTGGTCCAACTGAGGTTCGAGACGTGAACCAGACCGTCGATGCCGTCTTCAATCTCAATGAAGGCGCCGAAGTCGGTGAGGTTGCGCACGCGGCCCTCGACCACAGTGCCGGCCGGGTAGCGCTCGGTGAGGTTTTCCCACGGGTTCTCAAGGAGCTGCTTCATGCCGAGCGAAATGCGACGGTCAGCGGGATTGACGCTGAGAACCACGGTGTCCACTTCGTCGCCGGGCTTGACCAGCTTGGAGGGATGCTTGAGGCGCTTGGACCAGGTCATCTCCGAGAGGTGAACGAGGCCCTCGATGCCCTGCTCCAGCTCGACGAACGCGCCGTAATCCGTAACCGAAAGAACGCGGCCATGGACGTGCGCGCTCACGGGGTAGCGCTCGGTGGCGTCAAGCCACGGATCGGGCGTCAACTGCTTGAAGCCGAGCGATACGCGCTGCTTGTCCTTGTCGAACTTGAGCACCTTGACCTGGATTTCGTCGCCGACGTTGACCAGATCGCGGGGATGCGTGAGGCGGCCCCAGCTCATGTCGGTGATGTGGAGCAGGCCATCGATGCCGCCGAGGTCAACGAACGCGCCGTAATCAGTGAGGTTCTTGACGATGCCGGTGAGGACCGCGCCCTCGCCGAGGTGCTCGATGGTCAGCGACTTCTTGGCGTTCTGCTCTTCCTCGAGAATTTCCTTGCGGCTGACGACGACGTTTCCGCGCTTCTTGTTGAGCTTGATGACGCGGACTTCAATCTGCTGGCCGAGGTAGCCGTCGAGATTCCGGACGGGGCGAATCTCAAGCTGCGAGCCGGGGAGGAATGCCTTCATGCCGATATCGACGGTGAGGCCGCCCTTGACGCGGCTGACCACGGTGCCGATGACGGGAGTCTTCTCTGCCGCGGCCTTTTCGATCACGTCCCACACGCGCAGGCGCTGGGCCTTCTCATAGCTGACGAGGTATCCGCCTTCGGGCTCCTCGCGCTCGATGACCACGTCGATGGTGTCACCGGGCTGGAATTTGACGGCGCCGGTGTGGTCCACGACCTGTTCGAGCGGCACCATCCCCTCAGACTTGAGGCCCACATCGACAACCAGGTTCTTCTCAGTCTGCTTGAGCACCGTACCGGTGACAACCTTGTCGCCATACGCCTCGACGGCAGCTGCTTCAGCAGCCTGCTCACGCTCGAAGGCCTCTAGCGCGGCGGAGAAATCTTCATGGGAGTCCAGGCCGTGCTCAGCATGCTCGGCGACCGGCGCTGATTCGGTCACGGATGCAGCGGCCACGGGCTCGGGCGTCTCTACTGCGGGTTGGGTTGGGGCATCGGCGTCCAGCGCAGGCGGTTCGACTGCTGCGACAACTTCGGCGGTCTCGGGGTTGGACGTGGATTCGGACGACGGCTGCTCAAGCTCCGTCGCAGGTTCGAGGGTGGGCGTTTCGAGTTCGGTGTTCAGGGTTATGCTCTCGGGTTCGGGATTGAGGACGTTTGCCATGGCTAACAGCTCCGGGATTCCTTACACTGGCGACGGAAATGCGCGTCGCCGGTTTGGCACCTGCGTCGCGTGTGCCGCGGATGCCAGAGGCCTGCTCGCCGCGCCGTGACCGTGTGACCGTGCAATTCCTGCAGAGACAATCTTCCCGGCCAGCGAGGCTGGCGTGAGAAGCGACTCGTCTCCTTGGAAATCACCAGGCGCGCATCGGCTGGCGGGAGGGCGGCCGCAGCCCGCTGCTGGAATCCGCGCAGAGAGCTACGTTTCCCAGTGTAGCAATCGACGCTTTGCAGCGTCAATGAAACAAGCCGAGATGGGCGCGGCATTGCCCATGAAGATGCCGTCATAAACGAAGATCGGAAGAAGAGCCGGGGCGATGGTTTCGTCTGCGGCTGGACTTATCTCGTTTCGCGCGCGACCGCAGAGGGGCTGGATGCAGCCGGGACGCTGCGGGCCGGCAGACACAGGCCGGCTGGGCCTACGCTCTATACTGATTGCCGACGGGATAGCTTGCATGGACCATCTCTGGACTCCCTGGCGCTTCACGTATGTCACGACGGCCGATGAGGCTACGCGCCCCGGCGTTCCCGCCAGCCTGGCTGCATGGCCAGGCGATACGGGGTGCGTGTTCTGCAATCTGGTGGCGAGTGTCGATTACGCGATTGAGCATGGCATGAGCGCGGACGAGGCGGAGGCAGCGGGCGGGCTGGTGAAGCGCGCAAAGTATTGCTACATCTGCCTGAATGCCTACCCGTACACCTCGGGGCACGTGATGGTGCTGCCCTATGCGCATCTGGACCGGCTGGCCGCGCTGCCGACGAACGCGGCGCACGAAATGATGGACATGGCGCAACTGACCGAGCGCGCGCTGGAGAAGCTTTACCGTCCGCAGGGCCTGAATTTTGGCATGAACCTGGGCCGGGCCGGCGGCGCGGGCGTAGCCGGACACCTGCACCTGCATGCGCTGCCGCGCTGGGCAGGCGATACGAACTTTATGACGACGATTGGCGAGACGCGCGTGCTGCCCGAAGACCTGCCGACAACGTGGCGGCGGCTGCGGGAGACGTTCGCGGGACTGGCGGGTTAGCGGAGTTAGCGGGATTCGCGGAGTTAGCGGCGCTGCGCGCCAGTTCGCGGGGTTCGCGGAGTTAGTTCAACTCGTTCGGGGTGTCTTCGGCTTCGGCGGCCAGGGCGAGTTCCGGCTCGTCGATGCCAGCGCGATCGAGCAGGCTGGGCGGGATCGACTTGGCGGTGCGGATGCCGAGTTGCTTGAGCATTTCGACTCGACGAACGAGGTTGCCGCGGCCCTCGATGAGCTTCTTCATGGCATCGGCATAACTCTGGTCGGCGCGGCGCAGGCCTTTGCCCACTTCTTCAAGATCGGTGACGAATCCGACGAACTTTTCGTATAACTCGGCGCCGCGAACCATGACTTCCTTCACATTGCGCGCCTGGGCTTCCTGCTGCCAGAGGACGTTGATGATACGAATGATGTACAGCAGAGTAGTTGGCCCGACGAGCAGGATTCCCTGCTCGTAGGCATACGCCCAGAGTGCTGCGTCATTCTGCAGGGCAATCAGGAAGGCCGGCTCGACGGGCACAAACATCACGACAAAGTCCGGCGCTTCAACGCCTGGAAGGCGATGATAACCGGCTTTGGAAAGACCTGTGATGTGCGTGCGCACGCTGTTGATGTGCTGCTTGAGCGCGGCTTTGCGGGCTTCGTCGCTCTCCGCATTCACTGAGTCAGTGTAGGCATTGAGAGAGACTTTTGAGTCAATGATGAGATTGCGTCCGCCGGGCAGGAAAAGCATGACGTCGGTGCGGACGGATTTTGCCCGGTCGCCGTCATCGCTTGCGATCCCGGTGAAGGTCTGCTGGAAGCTGTACTGCTCGCCTTCGCGGAGGCCGGCTTTTTCAAGCAGGTCGCGGAGGATGAATTCGCCCCAGTCGCCCTGCGCCTTGGACGAGCCGCGCAGCGCGGTGGTCAGGTTGCGCGCATCTTCAGACAATTGCTGATTGAGTCCGTTGAGTGTGCCGATGAGGGTTTCAAGCTTCGTGACGCCGGTTTTGGAATCTGATTGCGCTTCTTCAACTTTCTTGCGGAAATCTTCAATCTGCGTACGGAGGGGGGCGAGCAGCGGCTGGAGTTCTTTCTGGCTGGCTTCAGAGAAGGACTTCGACTTCTGTTCGAGGATTTCGGTGGCGAGGGTCTGGAACTGATTGGCGAGGGTCTGTTTGGCGGTGTCGAGCAGGGCCAGCTTATCGGTCAGATTTTTCTGTTCATTGGCGAGCTTTGCATTCAGTTCTGCAATGGTTGCCGCAGCCTGAGCTGCTTCATCGCTCTTTGCCTGCAATTCGCGGCCGAGGCGGCTTTTCTCATCGGTCAGTTGACCGATGGACTTTTCGCGCTCGACGGCGAGCGACTCGAAACCGGCGCGCGTGGCGGACTCGGCCTGCGCCTGCTGCAACTGGCTTTGCGCGGAGTTGAGTGCGGCAGCCAATTCGTTATTGCGCTGCTCCAGGAGGGCCTTCTCCGCTTTGGTGGAGTGGGCGCGCATCCAGAAGCCCAAAACGATGCCTGCGAGTGCGGCAATGGCGGCAATGAGAGCCTGCATCCGTCCTCCCTAACCCTCTTCGCCTAATGTACGCCCTTTTGCTGTGTATTTCAGGGCAAAATGGGTGGAGTTTTGCTTTGTGGTTCATGGGATGGGAGGGGCTGGGCAACTTCTCTCTCTGCGAGCCTTTACACACCCTCACCCGCCCGGTAGACTTGGAGTTTCGGGGCCATGCGCAAAATTTGTGCGCGGTGGTTGTGTTCCCCCGCCGCGTGCCGGTATTGTAAGTTGGCGGAATGAGAAGGAACGGGAGCCCGAAGAGAGCCTGAAGTTCCGAAAAAAACGAGGAGAAGCGCGCATGGCCGTAGAAGAAAAAGTGAAACAGATTATCGTCGAGCAGTTGCAGGTGGACGAGGCGGAAGTGACCCCTGGCGCCAGCTTTCAGGAAGACCTGGGCGCAGATTCGCTGGACGTGGTGGAGCTGGTGATGCAGTTCGAAGAGGCCTTCGACCTGGAGATTCCCGACGAAGACGCCGAGAAGATCAAGACCGTGAAGGACGCGATCGAGTACATCGAGAAGAACGAAAAGACCGCGAAAGGCAAGTAGCTGGTGAACCGTCGAGTCGTCATCACCGGCCTTGGGCTGGTATGCGGTGTGGGCAACACCGCTCCGGAGGTGTGGCGTCAACTGCTGGCCGGGGCCAGCGGCATGGCTCCCATTCAGGGGTTCGACACAACTGGGTTTCCTGTGACGTTTGCCGCCGAGGTCAAGAACTTTGACCCGCTGAACTTTGTGGACAAGAAGGAAGCGCGCAAGATGGGGCGCTTCATCCACTTTGCCTTTGCCGCGACGCAGGAGGCAATGGCCCAGTCAGGTCTCCAGATTACGCCGGAGAATGGCGACCGGGTGGGCGTCTTCATCGGTTCAGGCATCGGCGGGTTTGAGATTATCGAGCGCGAGCACTCCAACCTGCTGCAAGGCGGACCGCGCAAGATTTCACCGTTCTTTATTCCCGCGGTCATCGTGAACATGGCGGCTGGCCAGATAAGCATCCGCTATGGCGCCAAGGGACCGATCTCAGCCACCGCCACGGCCTGCGCCACCTCTGCCAACTCCATCGGCGACTCCGTGCGCATGATTATGCACGGCGATGCGGATGTGATGATTGCCGGCGGTGCGGAAGCTTCAGTCACACCGCTGTCGGTGGGTGGCTTTGCCGCCATGCGGGCGCTCTCAACGCGCAACGAGGACCCGACGCGTGCCAGCCGCCCGTTCGACAAGG
>JAJXXG010000371.1 GCA_021781255.1 Acidobacteriota bacterium | reverse complement strand
CTGCAACGCCTCGTCGCGCGTCCGCTTCTGGTGCGGACTCGGAAACGGAATATCCCCAATCTCCAGCAGCTCCGACGTCGTAAAGAACGTCATGTGCGAGGGATAGTGAAACAGCGAGTTGCACAGGCAACCCTTGTCCGCCAGCGCCACGCGAAACCCCGCACGCTGCGCATCAATCGCACAAGCCAGCCCGGTCGGCCCCGCGCCCATCACCAGAACGTCCAGCTTCACGTCCCGCACCACCTCGTCCACAGTCGCCAATCTCGCACCCTCAACTCCAGCTTAAAGCCTGCCATGAACAGGAAGTTGAGACGTTTGAACAATGGCGTGAAATGGCGCCCGGAATTTTCCCACTCCCCACCACCCGTCAGGCTCCACCACCCCAGCCCGGCGACCCAACGAGAGCGCCACCGCGCACACGCGCGGTGGCTGTGTGCAATGCCTGCATCCTATTTTTTGGGTTTGTGCCATACTGGCTCTGGTTGGATTCCTGTGCCCACGCCAGGGCGATAAAACAATGTCAGGAGTAGTTGCAACTCAGTACACATTTCGCCATATTTTCGTTGGCGAGAAAAATAATATACCCCCCATGGGGGGGGTAATAAAAAATATTTCCCGGAAACCCTACATGAGTTATAAGCAAATGAAATAAAAAGACTTAGCGATATCAACCCACAAAGCTGCGTCTTTGTGCAAGCCAGAAGTGAAGCGCTGTTAGCTGGCGCAGGCGGCAATGGACGCCTGCCGCGCTACGCGTCGCACACTCCGCGGAACCGTCGTCAGCGAGGTCCGCGCGGCAGCCATCTTCGGTGGAGCTACGGCAAGAGGAATCACGTGTGTCGGCGCTTCCTGGACCTTTTCGACAGAGGTTCCACTCGCCGGGCATCGTTCAATCCGATAGACGCCTTCAAAGACATCCACCAGATTCAGCGCGTCGGTAGACTTCAGCTTTCCGCTGTGGATGTGCGCGCGCAGCCAGCTACTCAGGCGCGGATCGCGCAGCTCATACACTTCGGGCCGAGGATGCTCGGGCAGAGGACAGAGGATCCGCAGATTGCCTAACTCCAGCTCAATGTGTGTCCAGTTGTCGGGCAAAGCCGCCGCATTGCCGGAAGCCGGCGAGAAAAGCAGCGTAAAGTGACCATTCGATTTGCGAAGAATCTCTGCCTGCATGATTGCCTCTCATCGGTTGATCGGCGGCGCAGAACGATTCGTGAGCCGGGATAGCGGGATTTCTCCGGAAATCCGCCCGGCAGCTTCGGGCTTAGTCTGTGCCGAACCGAAGGTGCCCTGTCTGTATGGACGCACAAAGTCGGCAAAGGGATGTATGAAAATTCGTTCACAACCGAAATCGTCAGAGGACGCGCCTGGAGCTGAATCACCGATGCTGTGTCCAGCGGAGACCATGCGTAGGGCCGTTCCTGAATAGAACAGCCGCCTGGGCAATTGTTTCTCCAGGTGCGTCGGCTGTGATCCTGCTTTAGAACATCCTCATATCGCCGTCCGGCAGCGGCGCATCGCGCAGCAGGCCCAGTTCACCAGCCAGCCGTTCCAGCTTCACCTGCGTCCCGCGACTTGGCTCTACCAGCGGCAGCCGCACGGTCGGTCCACAGCGGCCCATCAGGCTCAGAATCGTCTTCACGGGGCCAGGATTGGACTCCCAGAAGTTCGCTTCAAACAGGCGGGAATACTTCCGGTCAATCTCCCGCGCCGTGTGCCAGTCGCCACGCAGAGCCGCGCGCACCATCCGCACCATCTCCGCCGGAATCAGATTGGAGGCCACACTTGCCAGCCCATGTGCGCCGGCCCCAATCGCCGCCAGCGCCAGATTGTCGTCGCCCACAAAGATGCGAAAGTTCTGCGGCAGGCAGTGCACCAGCGTGGAGATCTGCGTCAGGCGGCCGCTGGCCTCCTTGATCGCTTCGATATTCGCCGCTGCCTCCGCCAGTCGCAGCACCGTCTCCGGCTCCAGATTCACCGCCGTTCGCCCCGGCACGTTATAGAGCACGATCGGCATCGGCTCCACCTGCTTCGCCAGCGCTTCAAAGTGGCGGAACAGACCTTCCTGCGTGGGGCGATTATAGTAGGGAGTCGCTGAGAGAATTGCGTCCAGCCCTCGTATCCGGGCCAGCTTTTCGGCTCGTCGCAGCAGCGTCCGCGTGGCATTGTGTGTGCATCCGGCCCAGACCGGAACGCGTCCGGCAGCCACCTCAACCGTCATGCGAATTACGTCCAGCCACTCTTCTTCGTCGAGCGTCGCCGCTTCGCCGGTCGAGCCGCAGACCATGAGAAAGTCGATACCAGAGTCAATCTGGCCGTTGACCAGCGCGTACAGTGCGTTTTGATCGACACGTCCATCCGCCTTGAATGGCGTCACAATCGCCGTGCCGCAACCTGTGGTTTCCATCACCAAGCAGTGTACAACGGCGCACGCCCCTTACCGATACTTGCCGGTGCGTGCGCCGTTGCTTCAGGCTGTGATTTTTTACTTCGCAGGTTGATCGTAGTAACCCACGCGCGTATAGGTTTTCGCGCCTGGCTTGTTCACCTTGACCACCGTGCTGTGAAACATATCGGGTTGCTCTGCCGGCGG
>JAJXXG010000853.1 GCA_021781255.1 Acidobacteriota bacterium | reverse complement strand
AACTCTCACGCTCAGTCTGCTTCCTCTGTCGTCGAAAGCGCCTGCACCTTGCTGTGCTTGATCGAGTAAGAGAAGTAAATCACCAGTCCGATCAGCAGCCAGCCAATCATCACTGCCCAGGTAATCCTTGCGAGCCGCGTCATCAGGTAGAGTGCGGAGATGATGCCCAGAATCGGCACGAGCGGTACCAGCGGCGTCTTGAACGGCCTCTTCATCTCCGGGTGACGCACGCGCAGCACCCACACCCCTGCGCAGACAATGGTGAAGGCAAGCAACGTCCCGATGTTGACCAGCTGCGAGAGATTCTCAATAGGCAAAAACGCAGGCATGATGGCGGCAAATGCGCCAAAGACAATGGTCGTGATCCATGGCGTGCGGAACCTGGGATGAATGGCTGACGCCCACTTCGGCAGCAGTCCATCGCGCGACATGGAAAAGAAGACCCGCGACTGGCCAAGCAGCATGACCAGCATCACGGTTGCCAATCCGAAGACGGCGCCGATTTTCACCAGCATCGAACCCCAGGTCACGCCCGTTGCATCGATAGCCAGCGCGACCGGCGCGGCGACGTTCAGCGTCTTGTAGCTCACCAGGCCGGTGAGCACGAGCGAAACCAGGATGTAGAGAATTGTGCAGATCACAAGTGAGCCAAGAATGCCGATGGGCATGTCGCGCTGCGGATTCTTGGCTTCCTGGGCAGCGGTGGAAACGGCGTCAAATCCGATATAGGCAAAAAAGATGGATGCCGCTGCTGTGGGAATGCCGCCCCAGCCGAAGTTGCCATGTCCGTCTGCCGGCGGAATAAATGGATGCCAGTTAGCGGTCGCCACAGCTGGATGATGGAGGAGGAAATAGCCTCCTACCACAAGAAAGACTCCGACGATGGCGAGTTTCACAATGACGATGGCCGAATTGAAGTTTGCCGACTCCTTGATGCCGATGACCAGAATGGCGGTGATGACCATGACAATCAGCAGAGCAATAAGATTGAACGAGCCTGTCGTGTGGGGCAGTGCCGCGCTGTTCACCCCCGGCGGCAGAGACATGAGCGGCAGCCATTGCTGCTGATAAAAGACCAGCGTCGTGCCGGTCGTGGCCGTGAGCTGCGGAGGGATATAAATGTGCAACTGCTGCAAAAGGCTATTGAAGTAGCCCGCCCATCCTGATGCCACAGTCGCCGCGCCGAACGCGTATTCAAGGCAAAGGTCCCAGCCGATAATCCACGCCACCAACTCGCCCAGCGTGGCGTAGCCGTAGGTGTATGCCGAGCCGGCAATGGGAATGATCGAAGCGAACTCTGCATAGCAGAGACCGGCGAAGGCGCAGGTCAAACCGGCGAGCACAAAGCTCAAGGACACAGAAGGTCCAGCGTGGAGAGCCGCGGCCTGACCCGTCAGCACAAAAATTCCTGCACCGATCACAGCTCCGATTCCAAGCGTGATCAGGTTCAACGCTCCCAGAGAGCGTTTGAGCGTGTTTTCGCCTTCTTCGCCTGACTCCTGCGAAAGCAGCGACATGGGTTTGACACGAAGCAGCCTGGACATGGACGAGGAACATCCTCCTCAACGGTTGAGACCTGAAACTGAAGCCAGTGGCCGCGCAGAGCGCCGCGACCAGAAGAGATACACGGGAATGCCCAGCAGGACTAACACCAGGCCCGGCCACGTGTATTGAGGCTTGTATCGCAATAATACGACACATATCCATGTGGCCATCACAATGTAGAGCGCGGGCAGCACCGGATAGCCCAGCGCCTTGTAGGGCCGCGGCGCATCGGGCCGCTTGACGCGCAGAACAAACAATCCCAGGATCGTGAGGATATAGAACACCAGCACTGCAAAGATGATGTAGTCCAGCAACTGGCTGTAGGAGCCGGAGAGGCACAACAGCGTGGCCCAGCAGGCCTGCACAAACAGGCCCGCTGCCGGTGTCTTGTAGCGCGGATGCAGTTTGCCGACAGACTTGAAGAACAGGCCGTCCCGGCTCATGGCGTAATAAACGCGCGCCCCGGCCAGCGACAGGCCGTTGGCGCAGCCAAACGTGGAGATGAGGATGGCGGCGGCCATCAGCTGCGCACCGCCCGAGTGAAAAATCTGCTCCAGCACGGCCGTCGCCACGCGATCTTCTGTCGCGTATTGCACTCCGCGCGCCAGAGCCGTGGCGCCATGCGGGTCGCCGTGCATGGGCAGCACAAGCAGGTAGCCCAGCGAAACCAGAAAGTAGACAGTGAGCACAAATCCCGCGCCGAGAATCAGCGACAGCGGAAGATTGCGGTGCGGATTCTTCACCTCGCCGGCTGTGAACGTAATGTTGTTCCAGGAATCGGCGGAGAACAGCGAGCCCACTTGCACGACGGCCAGAATCACCAGCAGATTCACCAGCACTGTCGGGCCGCCAATGCCCACCTGCACACGATGCAGCGAACCCCAGCCGGCATTCTTCCAGAACTGGCTCAGACCCTCGCCGAAGTTCGCATTCCATGCCGTCGCGTTGACGCCCACGGTGAAGGTGAGCAGGACGAGAGCCGCCAGAGACAGCGCCTTGGCCGTGGTGAAGATGTTCTGGATCAGGGCTCCAAGCCGCACTCCAAAAACATTCACAAGAGCCAGCAGCATCACGACGACTATGCCGGTCAGGTTGGCCGTATTGAGGCCAATCTCCATGTTGCCCAGCACCATGGGTCCCAACCTGAGCGCGGGCACATGCGCAATGTGCCACAGCCAGTGCGATGTGGAGATGGCTGGGAAAAATACGCCGAGAAACTTGGCAAAAGCCACGCAGACGGCGGCAATGGTGCCGGTCTGAATCACCAGGAAGAGCGTCCAGCCGTAGAGAAATCCCCACAGCGGCCCCAGCGACTCGCGCAGGTAGACATACTGGCCGCCTGCCTTCGGCATCATGGCCGCCAGCTCGCCATAGCTCAATGCGCCAATCATGGTCATGACAGCAGTGACCACCCAGGCCGCGAGCAGAAGCGCGGGCGAGTCTGTGCCGCGCGCGATGTCCGCATCCACGAGGAAGATGCCGGACCCGATCATCGACCCGGCAACAATCGCCATCGAGCTGAATAGGCCGAGCGTCTGCACCAGCCCCGGCGCTTCGGCTGCAAATTCTGGGTCAGGAGTGAGGTTTGAAGTCGTCACCTTTCTTGGTTTTACCCGAAATGGCTAAGAGTTGTCTTCCCCTATTCTTGCGGCGGACGCTTGTTGCGTGCGGTTAGCGCAACTGTTTCAGCCAGCGGCGAAACTCCGCTGCCGGGTCCGCTGCGCGGAAGATGGCGGCCGACACCGCTACCGCGCTTGCTCCAGCCTCAAGGACTGCCGGAGCCGTGGCCAGGGTGATGCCTGCCGCTGCTACCAGCACGGCATCCGGGCCGGCCTGCTCGCGCAGTCGCCGGACACCCTCCGGCCCTATGGGCGCCTTCGTGGTTTGCTTTGTTGTTGTGGGATAAACAGGGCCGATAGCCAGATAGTCCACCGGCTCAGACAGAATGCCGGGCAGGAGCGTATCGCTGCCGCCGAAAGTGCCGATGATGCGGTCCGGGCCAAGCAGGCGGCGCGCTTCGGCTGGCCGCAGATCGCCCGCGTCGACGTGGACGCCGTCGAAACCGGCAGCCTCCACCAGATCGGCGCGGTCGTCGAAAATCAGCTTCACGTGTCCGGCGGGCAAGGCCGCACGCAAGACAGCCGCATCGGCCAGCAGTTCCTCGTCGGAGCCCACTTTGTTGCGGTACTCAAGCAGCATTGCGCCAGCCTCAGCCAGCGCACTACCAAGACGACTCAGGAAATCTGCCCGGCCCGTCGCAGGAATCTGTGAGGAATCGAGAATGGGATAAATAAGCGGAAACGAAAAAGGCATGCAATCAGGTTAGATGGAAAGCCTGCATGTTGTCAGGGCCGGGGAACAAGGCCCAAGACCCTGTTCCCTCTTCCCTGCTGCTCCTACATCTCGTCTGCCGAGGGGCCGTAGGCGCCGGGCACTTTCTTGTTGAGCAGGCGCAGGTAGACGCCCAACTGCGCGCGGTGGTGGATCATGTGATTGACCACCCAGGTGCGCCAGACCTCGTACTTGGACTGGCTGATGAACACCTGGCCGGCCACGATGAACTGCCAGTTCTCGTCCCAGGTGGACATCGCAAGGCCAGCCAGTGCGGCCATTGCCTCTGCCGCCTGCTTGTCGAACTTCTCCACAAGCGCGTCGGTGCTGGCCGGAACGTATGGTTCGAACTTGTGCCCCGCTGGAAACTCCAGCTTGTCTGTCGTCAGCGCGCTCATGGCCCAGGAGCCGGCCGTATCCGAGACGTGACCGGCCAGGCGGCCAAGGCTCATGGACTTGTCGTGGGGCTTCCAGCCAAAGTCGACGTCAGCCGGGATTGCCGCAAGAATCTTGCGGGTGGTGGCGATTTCGCGATCAAATTCAGCGATCAGTTCCTTTTGAATATCCATGAAGGTATCCTCCAGCTTGCCAAGCAAGCATACCCGATTCTGCTGTGCAAAAAGCGAAGAAATGGCGATAAACTTTTACCGAGCCCTGCGCAATCAGCGAGGCAAGGCAAACGCCACATAAGCGCCGCCTACTGGCCCCCTCGGGTCGCGGCCGCCGCTGGCGGCGATGACGACGTACTGGCGCCCATCGACGATGTAGGTGGCTGGCGTAGCCACTCCGGCAAAGGGCAATTCCGCGTGCCAAAGCAGCTTGCCGGTCGCACTGTCGAAGGCTCGGAATTGCCGGTCATAAACTGTGGCTCCAATGAACAAAACGCCGCCCGCCGTCACAATTGGCCCGCCGTAGTTCTCCGTGCCGGTATTCGTCATTCCCTGTTTTGCCAGATCGGGATACTCGCCGAGCGGCACCTTCCAGAGGTACTTGCCGGTGGTCAGGTCGATGGCGCTGAGTGTTCCCCATGGCGGTGCGATGGCCGGGTAACCGTCGGGGTCAAGGAACTTGCGGTAGCCGGTGAAGGTGTACTTGTCCTGCTCTTCGGTGGATGCCTCGCTCATTGCTGCATCGCCGATTCCCAGGTAGTGAAGGAGCGCTTTCAACTGTGGTCCCGCCAGGTCGGGCATGGCGGGCATGGTTCCCTTGCCGCTATGGATGATGGCCGTGGCTTGCGCTGATGAGAGTCGGCTGCCCACGCCAATGAGCATGGGAAACGACGGCGGCCTGCCCTGCAGATGGTCGCCGTGGCAGACGGCGCAGCGACTTCTATACGTTGTTTTGCCTGCGGGGTCGGCGGACTGATGCGAAACTGCGAAGGGCGCTGAGGCCATTCCCTTGCTGTTGGTTGCGGGACCGCCGGAGCGCAGGTAGTCCAGAAGCGCGGCGAGGCCGGCAGCATTGATGTTGGGAAACGAAGGCATCCTCCCGATGCCGTGCCGGATCGCTCCGGTGATTTTTGCTTCCGGCAGGCGCTTGCTGATATCGACGAGCGACGGAAATGCAGGTGGCGAGCCCGCACGATCCACGCCGTGGCAAGCGGCGCACTGGCTGCGGTAAACCTGCTCGCCTGGGTTGCCGGACTTTGTGGCCGGGACGAGGCCTCCGGTCCAGGCCATCTCTGTTGCGTTTACGTAGAGCACGCTGGTGGTTGGGTCGATGGCCGGACCGCCCCACTCTGCGCCGCCGTCAAAGCCGGGAAAGACAATGGTCTGCCTGCCGACGGCGAGCGGAACGAACTGGCCATCGCTGTGGAACTCGCTTAAAGCCTTGACTGCCCAGGCATGCGCTTCAGGTGTGCGCGTGGTGAGCATGTCTGCCGTGAGCCGCTGGCGGGCAAAGGGCGCGGGCGCATCCGGCACAGGCTGCGTGGGCGAGGTCACTTCACCCGGAACGGTGCTGGGCGGGAACGGCTTCTCATGGATGGGAAAGAGCGGCTGGCCACTGAGCCGGTTGAATACCCAGAGGTAGCCCTGCTTGGTGGTCTGCGCGAGAGCTTCAATGCGCTGGCCGTCGCGCTGCAAAGTGAAGAGCGCAGGGGGCGAGGGGAAGTCGCGGTCCCAGATGTCGTGATGCACACCCTGGAAATACCAGAGGCGCTTGCCGGTATTTGCGTCGAGAGCCAGCAGCGTGTTGGCGAAGAGATCGTCGCCGACGCGGTCGCCGCCGTAGAAATCGGAGACCGCTGAGCCAGTGGGCACGTAGACGATGCCGCGCTGCGCGTCGAGGGCCATGCCCGCCCAGTTGTTGGCGGCGCCGGCGGTCTTCCATGCATTGGGCGGCCATGTGTTGTAGCCGGGCTCGCCGGGGCGTGGAATGGTGCGGAAGCGCCAGCGCAGAAGGCCGGTGCGCACATCGAAGGCGCGAATGTCGCCGGGCGGCGCGGGATGCGTTTCGGGGTCGCGGCCGCCGACGATGATGAGGTCTTTGTAGATGATGCCTGGCGTGGTGAGCACGGTGGACTGGAGTTTGTAGTCTCCGCGCAGGTTTTTGCGCAGGTCGATGCGGCCAGCTGTGCCGAATGATGTAATGGGACGGCCTGTCTCCGCATCGAGGCAATAGAGGTAGTTCATGATGCCGGCGAAGATGCGGGCGCGTTTGCCATCGGTCCAATAGGCCACGCCGCGCGCGGGCTGGCGGGCTTCAATGGCGGTGTCGAATTTCCACTTGAGCTTGCCGGTGGCTGCGTCGAGGGCGATGACCTTCTGCGTGCTTGTGTAGGCGTAGAGCGTGCGGCCGACGATGAGCGGGTTGGTCTGAATTCCGCCCTTTTCGCCAGTGTCGAAGGTCCAGACGACCTTGAGCTGCTGTACGTTGTCGCGGTTGATCTGCGCGAGCGAGGAGTAGTGGTCGCCGTCGGGTCCGCCGTTGTAGACAGGCCAGCCGACGGTTTGCGCGGAGACGCTGAAGGCCGCGCAGAGACTGAGGATTGCAGGCAGAAAGAGAAAGCGTAGAGACATGAGAGCAGCCGAGCCTTCGGGATTCGAGGAACGGAGCGATTGTTACATCCGGAGAGCAGAACTGGAAAGCTTGCGGCTGCGGCGAAAAGGGGGGGGTGGGTGCGGTGGGTCAGGGGTCAGGGGTCAGGGGTCAGGGGGAGGACCTTCGCAGTATTGCGAAATTCCGTGCAAGCTTTTTGTGGAAAACGGCAATATTTTTTGGGGGGTATAGAGGGGGGGGAGGGGGGCCAGCCTCGGGTGCGGACCGGGGACATTCCTGACAGATTTCTACTGACCCATTTCCATTGTGCGGGATTGCGGGGAAATGATCTGCAAATTGGGCGGAGGAAATTTTGAGGGTGGCGGGATGGGAGTTGTGGCTTCCCACCCTGTCGTTCGCTGGCGCGATCGACAAGGGTGGGGCAACCAGGCACGAACTACTGCGGACAACCCAGAGCGCCACCCAACTGGCGACCGCGGCGCAGGTGTTCGGCCAGGAAGACGACATAAGCGTGATTTCGCTGACGCGCGCGGTGTTGGCTTCGTGATTCCCAGGTCTCAGAAGCGAGACCTGGGGCACCCGGCACAGAGGAGTTGATTACGAGCCCTATGGGTTGAGGTTCATGCGCCGCAGGAGTTCCATAAATCGCGGATTAGAGCGCAAGTGATCCCACAACGGGTCAGCACTGCTCCAGGGGAGAGAGGCATCATGCGCCTCGTAGGATTTTTCAAGCCACGCAAATATCTGGTCTTCTCCTGCAACCCCAACATGCGCTTCCGCCAGATTGTACGGAGGAATGTAGCGGCGGTGCGATTCCGCCATAAACCTGGCAAACAGGCGGTGAGCGTCTGCCGCTCTATCCGCAGCGACGTAGGCTCCTACCAAGGCTGAGCCACCATTGTCGCCGCTGGCCAGCAATCTCTCCAACTCGGCAACGGCCTGCGCATTCATGTGCTTCTGCAAGTAGCTCTTTCCCAAAATGTAGTGGCCCATTGCGTCATTCGGATCAATTTCCAGCCCTTTCTGCGATGTCGCAATGGCCTCATCGTAGCGGTGGGCGCAATAGTAGATGGCAGCGAGGACGGCATCGATCCTGGTGGCTAGCGGATCCAGTTCGCGCGCGTGCAGGCCGGCGGCAATGGCTTCCTCGTCGCGGCGAACAGTGGAGAGATACGCCGCGTAAGCCAGGTAGGCAACCGCCGAGTTCGGGTCCAATGCGATGGCGCGGCGAAACTCCGCATCGGCACGGGCCCAATCCCAATCGTACGTGTCGTAGATGTTCCCCAGAGCGATATGGGCCTCGGCGAGCGAGTCGTCCAGCGCTACCGCCTTCAGCGCCGCCGCTCTTGCCTCAGCTTTTCCCATTTCGGGAGGCTGAAAGCCGTTGTCGGCGCTGATGCTTTGGGCATCGGCCAGTCCGGCATAGGCGGCTGCATAGTTCGGCTCTGCTTTGATCGCCTGCTTGAACGCCTCGATTGCCTTCGCCATATCCGGTGCAGTGCGTTTCCACCAATGATAGCGGCCTATCAGATACAGCTCGTGAGCCTCCGGATTGACCGGATGTACCGCCGCCAACCGTCTCTGCTCTGCCGGAGTGATCGCCACCCGGATTTCCTGCGCGATGGCGCGCGCGACCTCGCTTTGCAGCGTGAGCACATCGCGCACGTCGCGATCGTAGCTTTCACCCCACACATGCGTGTCGCTGGAGGCATTGATTAACTGCGCCGTGATCCGTACCTGGTCGCGCGAACGCAGCACCGAACCTTCGATGATGGCGTCTACGCCCAGTTCGCGGGCAATCTGCGGCACCGGCCTTTTTACCCCCTTGTATTGCATCACCGAGGTACGCGAGATGACCTTCAGCGCACTGATCTTGGACAGTGTTGTGATCAACTCTTCGGTCATGCCTTCTGCGAAGAAATCCTGGTTAGGGTCACCGGACAGATTCTCCAACGGAAGCACGGCTATTGACGTGATCGGAGGCGTGACCTCCACACTCTTTCGGCCAATGTGGAGATACGTTGTTGCCGCGACCAGCGACGCGAGTACTACAGCGGCAGCGGCGACAGCTTTGCTGCCCGGTATCCAGAGTCGCGGACGCGGAGCAGCCGCCAGCTCATTTCCCCTCGTAAGAGCATCCCCACCATCCAGGATCGGGCCGATAAACCGGTATCCGAGCCGCGGCAGGGTCTCAATGTAGCGTGGGGTTTCGGCATCATCATCCAATGCTGCCCGAATCTGCCGGATGCACTGGTTCAGTCCGCGCTCAAAGTCAATAAAGACTTCTGCTCCCCAAATTTCGTCTCGGAGTTTCTCGCGGGCGACCAATTGCCCGGGCCGCGTGGTTAGCAGGACGAGAACGCGGGCAGCCTGCGGCCGGAGTGCGATTTTGTGCCCTGCTTTGCGCAGTTCCCCGGTGTGCAGGTTCAGCTCAAACACGCCAAAGCGGAGAATTTCGTGGCCTGCAGTCGCCGTCTCCACAGCAATTCATCCTATGAAATACCCAGAGACATTAGCATGACGGGGCAGTCTTGTAAATACGCCTAGTTAAGAACTTCCTTTGCTTTCACTTACGCATTCACTTAGAAATCATCTGCTACCCATTGATCCGCTATCAGGACGAGCTTCATAGTTACCCGCATTCCGGCAATCCTACCGGAATAACGAGACCAGAAGCTAAAAGGAGAAATCTATGAAAACCGCAGACAGACTCTTCGCCAGAGCCCGCCGCAGATTGATGTTGTTGCTGCTCTCAGCTTTGGCATCCTTTGCACCCCTTTCCGCGGCAGCGCAGACGATGCTCGACGTCCCTGGCGCCGCGGCCACCGTCGCCAGCGGGATCAACGATTCCGGAATCATTGTCGGCAATTACTACAGCGAAAACGGTGACGAACACAGCTTTCTTTATAACGGTTCCACTTTCAAGACTATCGACTTTCCGGGAGCGGACTGGACCGAAGCCGCTGGTATCAATCAAGCAGGCGACGTAGTTGGCTATTACGGCTATGTCGCTGACAAGCTGATGCACGGCTTCTTGCGCACCTCGGCGGGTCTCTTTTCGTCCATTGATCTCCAGGGACGCTTCAACACCATGCCGGAAGGAATCAATTCCAGTGGCACGATTGTGGGCTGTATGCACAATCCGGGAACGATGCACGGCTGGGTGATGCAGAATGGCGCCCTGGTCTCGCGGAGTCCCGCCTATGCGATGTATACCGCCATCAACGATGCCGGAACCATTGTGGGTTGGGGTCGGTTCCACAAATCTCCTGGCAGCATTCGCAGCTTCGTGCTCAGCGGCGCCGGGCAGGTGGATATTAGCTTCCCCGGCGCAAACAACACCCAGGCTTATGGGGTGAACACCTTCGGCGACGTTGTCGGATGGTACGGCCCGGACGGACCTGGCGGCCTCGGCTTCCTGTATCACAATGGTGCATTTACGTCGATCGAGGTTTCTGGCGCCACTTTGACGCACGCGTTGGGAATCAATATCGGCGGCACGATCGTCGGCTACTACCTGGACGCCACCGGCTATCACGGTTTTATTCGGTGAGGGAAAGTGAAAGCGGACCAGACAAACGAGCGCAAGCCTGAGCGAAGTAAACCGCCAGGTATGGGGACGACAGCGCAGCGGGAACCAGAGTGCTGCGCCCGCAGTTCAAGGCGGGTGGCCCGGGTGCCACACCGTTCGTTCCACCACGATCATGGTTGCCCCGGGTGC
>JAJXXG010000396.1 GCA_021781255.1 Acidobacteriota bacterium | reverse complement strand
TGCCCATGCGCTTGGCGGCATACAAAGCGTCGTCGGCCTGCTGGATCAGGTTGAGCATCTGCTGACCCACTTCCGGCACCATCGTTGCGCAGCCGATCGACACGGTCACCAGTCCAGTGGGAGTCGCCGTGTGAGGGAGTCTGCGGTCCCGCAGCGCCCGACTGATCTGCCCGGCTATCTTCAACGCTCCTTCGCGCGCCGTATTGGGCAGCACAACGGCAAACTCTTCGCCCCCGAAGCGGGCAACCAGATCGCCGGGCCTGGTCACCGAATCCATCGCCGCCTGGGCGATCTGCTTCAGGCAGCTATCGCCGCGCAGATGTCCATAAGTGTCGTTGTATGCCTTGAACAGATCCACATCAATCAGCAGGAGCGAGATCGGGGCGCGGTCTCGAAGTGCGCGCCGCCATTCACTCGTAAGGCACTGGTCAAAGCGCCGCCGGTTGGCTAGCCGCGTCAGCGGATCGGTTTCGGCCAGAGCCTCGATTGCCCGATAGGCATCCTCCAATTCTTTTTCAGCCGACTTGCGCCGGGAAACATCGCGCACCAATTTCAACACGCCGGTGGATTTTCCGGTGGCGTGGTCGCGCACCAGTCGCAGGCTGGCCTCGACCCAGAAGTAGGAGCCCTCCCGGCGTCGCATCCGATACTCAACCAGTTCGCCTTCGGCACCTGACTTCAAATGCGCCAGCGCGGTCTTTAAGACCAACTGATCCTCGGGATGCACCAGCTCAACGCTACGATAGCGAACAAGCTCCCTGGGAGACCAACCGGTCATCGCCTGCGCAGCGCCGGAGACGTAACTGCGGCGACCATCCAGATCCGACAGCATAATCAGGTCCCGCGAGTTTTCTGTGACCAGCGCATGAAGCGCCACCGTCTCATTCAGCTTCTTCTCCGTCACGCGTTTCCGGTCGATCACGATCGAGATGCAGTAGAGCGTAAACAGGGCCGACACCACAAGAACCTGCAACCGGGCGGCTGGATGCGAGTGGTTCAGCAGCGCGGTGACGGGCAGGCTTCCCGGGCTCCTCAATGTTAAATAGCTTCCCGCGATCGTCACAAAGAGAGTGCCTAGTGCTGCCCAGGCCATGCCCATTGCCAGAAGCACCAGGACCAGAGCCGGATATACCAACGCTGCGGCGGGCCAAATGGACTGATGAAAGGCAATGCTGGTGCAGATCACCAGCAGCACGGGATAGATCCACGGCCTTTTCAGCGGCCACGGCAACCGCAGACCGTTCTGAAACACGGCAACGCAGGCCGGCGCCGTCACTGCGGTACCGAGGCCATCGGCGGCGATCCACGTCAGCCAGTTAAAGACAAACGGGCCGTGCATCCGCACCGCAACATAGAGGCCATAGAAAAGACCTGCGACGGCCGGCCCCAGCAGGACAGCACAGCTCAGAAATCTCAACTGATAGCGGGTCCTGGTGAAGTCCGGCAAATCCTGGTTTCCCCGTTTCAGCAGTATGGCGCTCACCGCGACTTCAAGGACATTCAGGCATGCGGAAACTGAGTTGGGAATCCAGGTATGAAGCACCACGGCGCTGCCGATGATCTGCCCCGCAATTCCGGCCGCCAGATAGAGAGGCCAGCGTCGCCTGGGCGCCAGCAGCAGATAGGCTAAAAGAATTCCATTGGCGATCCAGAGTAGGTCGGTAACCGGTGCCGGAGGTTCATTCAGGACGACAAACGCCGTCGAGAGTGCCGCCGTCAACACGCAGGCGACAGGATTCAGGGCCAGCCGGTTCCGCCGGAGCCATCGCAACGCGCCATGGCTCACCGAGATTGCAAGCCCATCCCGCACGCGCGTCCTCCCATGCTACATATCGGTCAGATTTGCATCGGGATGAGATGGAAAGCGCAGGCAACTCGCGCAAACCTTCAGACGCAACAACGGCGTGCCCTCAGTGGCCTTGTGTCAGTTGCGGATTAAACTCCACTTTTCCGCCCGGCAACAGCACAATCTCCAGCAGCCCCTGCTGGCCTTCATGCAGGGTCGGCCCCGTTGCCTGGCGCACCAGATTACCGGGCGCCTCGGTGTATTGCACTTTTACCGGGCCGCTGTCGCGTACCTTGAAGCGATAAGGGAACTTCGCGTCTGCCGCCAGCGCATCGGAGCCAAAGCTGGCGCTGGGATAATCCACCTCGAGCAGGCTGATGGCATGGCCGGTACGATTCTCCACGGTCGCATCGATGCGATTGGAATGACAGCCGCAGACCGCCAGTGCGGCGCAGGCCGCAAGCGCGGCCAATCCCTTGCCTGTTGCCCTCATCGTTGCTCCTCATGGCCGGTCGTAGCGCTGCCGGCGATCTTCTTTTCCAATCGGTCCAGCCGCTTGGCCAGGTCAGGGAGTCGCTGGAAAAGCGCAACGGCGCGCAGCCAGAGCCGGTTGTCGAAGGCCGGCGATCCGGAGATGATCTTGCCCGCCGCCACATCGTGCGATACGCCCGCCTGCGCTGTCAGAATGACGCCATCGCCCAGCGTGCAATGCCCCGCCACGCCCGCTTGCCCCGCCAGAATGGCGTTGCTGCCCACGACGGATGAGCCGGCAAGTCCCACCTGCGCGCACAGCAGCGTATTCTGACCCACGTGCGAACCGTGGCCGACCTGCACCAGGTTGTCGATCTTGCTGCCATCGCCGATTTCCGTTGCTCCCACAGTGGCTCGATCGATGCACGCGTTGGCCTGCACATCCACGCGGTTGCCCAGCCGCACCGGTCCGGACTGGGGAATCTTTTCCCATTGTCCGGCCTCATTCTTTGAGAATCCAAAGCCGTCCGCGCCCACAATTGCGCCGTTCTCCAGCGTCACGTGGTCGCCCAGTACGCAGCCCTCGCGCACCACAGCGTGGGCATGGGCAAACAGGTGGCTGCCCGCCTGGACGCCGGGATACAGCACCACGTGCGGCAGCAGCGTGGCGTGCGGGCCCAGCATCACCCCCGCCCCAATCACGACGTATGCGCCGATATGCGCTTCCGGGCCAATCACCGCCGTCGGATCGATCACCGCCGTTGGATGCACGCCCGCCCCGTAGGTCGGCGGCTGATAAAAGATTCCGAGCGCCTGCGAAAAGGCATGGTAAGGGTTCTTGATGCGCAGGGTGGCGGCTGCAATCTCAGGAAAGTCCGGCTCCACCAGCACGGCGGCTGCCTGGGTGCTGCGGGCAAGGCCCGCATAGCGCGGGTTGGCGACAAAGGTGATCTCCGTCGCGCCGGCGTCCTCAATCCCTTTCACGCCCGTAATTTCCAGCTCCGCGTTGCCGCTCAGCTCAGCGCCCAGCCGGTTTGCCAACTCACCAAGTTTCATCGAGCTGATTGTACCGGACGACGCGCCGCGCTGGCCCCGGCCGTCCCCTGGGCTCACACCCCGTCGGCAGAGTCGGCAGGGAAGAGTTCAGGCTGCGGTTCGCGCCTTTGCGCTGCGGCGCCGCCGCGCCGTCCTACGCCAATCAGGGCGACTACGTCCAGCGTCTGAATCGCCTGTCGCGGCACCAGAATCTTTTGCGTGTTGGAGCGGGTATCGGGTGGGGTCAGCAGCAGTCCCGTTCCCTCCACCAGCGATCGATCATTAGCGGCCAGGCCTTCCAGCTCATCGCCATCGGTCAGAGTCATCCGCAGCCACAGCCCCGGCGTTCGAGGCCGCACGGCAAACCGTTTCTGCAGCAGGCGCTCCGGGTTACTGGTTTCCCCAGCCGGCAAATCTCTCACAAAGCAGACCCATTTGATGGCACCCCAGTTCACGGTCAGCAGCTTGCCGCCAGGGTCAAGGATTTCAAGTGCCGCAGTATTCTCGCCCAGGCCTGCTCCCGCGTATCCGGCACACCAGTCCCTGGAGAACATTCGTACAATCACCGGCTTGCGCAAGGACCCCATCGCCTTGGATTGTCGCATGGGATGGCGTAGCCAGCGCGAGCAAAACGCTGCACAGCTTGTGCATCCTGCTCTGGTCAAGTGCGCGTGGTTGTGTTAATGTGTTGGTTTGCAACCATTCACCGCTTGTGCATTAAGTGTATCTACATCAGCCACTTGGCGCAGGCAGACGCAACGGAAGCAGGGAACCGAATGCCTGACTATATCTACCTTCTCCAAAATCGCCTTTCTGCCGACCAGCAGAGCGCGCTGCACCATCTGAGAGATGCGGCCAGGGACGCTGGAATGCTGCTCTTCCTTACCGGGGATGCGGTGCGCGACCTTACCAGCGGCCACGCCGTGCGCGATATTGAAGTCGCTGTCCAGGGCAATGCAATCAAGCTCAGGAAGCCCCTCGAGAAGCTGGGCGCAAAAGTATGGGGCGAAGACGGCGAGGCACGTTCCCTGTATCTGTGCTTTCCGGGCACAGTCCGCGTTGATGTCGTCAGCACCCACCGCCGCGAGTTTCCCAAACCGGGCAAGCCGGTCTTCCATGCCGCGTCGATTCAGGAGGATCTGCGCCGACGCGACTTTACCGTCAACGCAATGGCGATCTCGCTGAATGAGGGATCTTTCGGGCTCCTGATGGATCCACTCAACGGCGCCGCCGATATTGAAGCGCGCAGCCTACGCCTGGTTTCCAATTATGGTTTTCTCGATCAGCCTGCCTTGCTGATTCGTGCCACCCGCTACCGCGCCCGGCTTGGATGGGATCTCGACCCCAGGACCCAGGCACGCTACGACAATGCCAGGGAAGAGAATGTCATCCAGAATCTTTCCGACGCCGCCCGAAGCCAGGAACTGGAGCAGATCGGCCATGAGGACGAAGGCCTTAAAGTCCTGCGCGCCTTTGAAGAAGAGGGCTGGATGAAGGTGCTCTTTCCGGCCTGGACAGTTGCGAAAGCCGACGAGGGGAGGCTTAAGGCGCTCCATGACCTCGCCGTCGAATTGCTGATGCAGGGCGTGCATCCTGACATGTCCGCCGCACAAATGCAATTGCTCACGGCTAAGCTCGCTCCAAAGGATCTGAACGCGCTGAAGAAGCTGATGCTGCGCCCGGGGTTTGTGGCGGAATGGAACAGCCTTGACAGCATCGCGGCGGCCTTCGCCAAGGTGCTATTGGCCAAGGACAGTCGGACCCCCTCGGTCAGTTACCGGCATTTCACACCCTATGCACCGGAGGCCGTTCTCTGGCTTGGCTTTACAACCAAGGATGCGGCCATCAAGGAGCGCTACGAGCAGTTTTTGAAGGTCTGGCCCGAGGCGCGTCAACGGATCCCGCACGCCCTGATGCAGGAGATGCGGATCACGCCCGATCTGCCGGCGTATCCGATGATCGTGCAGCAGATCTTCCTGGAACTGATCGATGGCCGCCTGACTACCCCCGAAGAGACCCGCGCTTTTCTTGAGCCCCATTCGCCGCCCGCTCCTCCGCCCCAGGTCACCATCAAGCGCAGCCGCGTAAAGCGAGGCGCAGAACCCAAGGTCAAAGAGCGTTCCTATGAGGACGAAGATGAGGCCGGCGATGAACTTGACGACGAGGATCTGGACGACATCGGCGGCGACGATGAGGAGATCGATCTTGGTCTGACAAAAGACGGGGCCGACCCGGATCTGTTGGCCGACGAGGAAGGTGAGGAGTTGGAGGAGGCAGAGGAAGAGACTCTGCCGCCTGCCCGCAAAGGCGCCAAGGCGAAATCCACCTCGAAGCCATCCAATGCCGACTCGGCGAAATCTGCCTCGGCCAAGCCAGCGCCGCCAGTTCCAAAAATGGCGGAGAAAAAGACGGCGTCCAAGCCGGCCCAGGCGGCCAAAGTGCCCGTCCCTGCCAAGCTCACAGCGCCCCGGCCTGCTCCGCAGAAGGCTCCACTGAAGGCTCCCGTGAAGTCTGCGCCCACGACGGCCGCCAAATCCGCCAAAACAGCCGCTAAATCGCCCAAAGTTGCGGCCAGGAGCAAACCGGCCGCGAAAGTCGCGGTCAGGCCGGTGCCAGCTAAAAAGAAGGCTGCACACCAGCCGGTGAAGCATGCAAAGCCTGCCAGGCCTGCGGCAAGGAAGCCCGTGCCCAAGCCGGTGAAGAAGCGCCGGTAGGTCCGATGAGCGGCGCCACAGCCGTTCGGTTCCATCGCTGCGGATTACAGGCCCCTGCTCGGCACAAAAAACCGAGGCAGCCGCGCAAATGCGGGCTGCCCCTGTTGGTTCCGAAAATCTCCGCGTTGCGGCTGGATACACCTGTCCCGTTCAACCCGGCAGGCTGTCTTCAGTAATTGCGAAGGATGCGTTGCAGCTTAGTAGCGTCCGCGACCGCGTGAGCTTCCGCCGCCACCGCCTGCGCCACTGCCTTTGCGCGCCTGATAGCAGTCCCGGCAGAAGACCGGCCGGTCGCCACGTGGCTCAAAGGGCACCGTGGTCGGCTGGCCGCAGCCCGAGCAGATCACCGGCGTTCCCTGTGCCGGAGCCGAACGATAGCCGGAGCCCCCCCCCCCTTGATCACTTTTCTTTGCCATACGGCAAGGCTTGCAACGCTTGGGGGTCGAATAACCGCGTTCCTGAAAAAACGCTTGATCGGCAGCGGTGAAAGTAAAGTCCTGTCCGCAATCGCTGCAAGTAAGTTGAATATCTCCGGCCATGGGTCTCCTCGTGGTGATGGTACAGACATTATGCCACCTGCGGATCAGAATTCCATCCAGAAATCGAAAGTTATCTTTCGCCCTCTATCCTCCCGGTATCTTCCCAATTCCCAGGCCCGCGCTCTCGTGGCGTCCTTTCCGCGAACGACGCAGGCTCAGCCTGGTTGATTTTGTGGGCGTAGACCGCCCGGTTGCGACTGCTCCAGCCTCAGATCCCGGCAGAGTTTTGCAGGCCGTTGGACTCCAATCTGCACCGTCCGGTCTTTGCTTGAGGGCGGGGAACTGACGACGCGCGTTATCATCAATCCACAGCGGCCCCAAACGGATTACGGGCGAGAATGCGAATCGCGTACCTGCTCACTTCGCTCGGCATGGGTGGAGCTGAGAAGCAAACTGTAGCATTGGCTCAGCGGATGACTGCGCGCGGTCACGCCGTGGTCCTGCTGATTCTCCGGGAACGACAGAAGGAAGAGTGGCCGACCCCACTTGAAGTCCACTACCTCAATACGCGCATGTCGGCTCTAAGCCTCTTGCTGGGCCTGCTGCGCGCACGCCGCGTCCTTCGCAATTTCTGTCCTGACCTGCTGCATAGCCACACCTTTCCGGCCAATATGATGGCGCGCACGCTGCGTCTTTGTGGCGCAGCACCCGCTGTTCTTTCGACCATTCACAACGTCTACGAAGGCGGCCCGCTGCGCACCTGGGCCTATCGACTAACCGATCGACTCAGCATGCACACCACCGCTGTCAGCCGGGCCGCGGCAGAGCGCTACATCCACATCAAAGCCGTACCGCAGTACAAATGCACGGTCGTCACCAACGCCATTGACGTTGCTGAATTCACACCCGACCCTGCCCGTCGCATGGCCACGCGCAACACTCTGGGCGCGGGAGAGGACTTTATCTGGCTCGCGGCGGGCCGCATCGTTCCTGCAAAAGACTTCCCGAACCTGATGCATGCATTTGCGAAGGTGTGGCCCGCTTATCCGCGGACACAACTCTGGTTGGTGGGCGAAAGCAGTAGATCCGGCAGGACCGAGTATTTCGCGGGTTCGGCACCCCACGGTACGTTGGACCGCATCCGCATCCTCGGGCTGCGCCGCGATATGCCCGCGCTGCTCGATGCGGCCGACGCCTTCGTCCTAAGCTCCGCGTGGGAGGGCATGCCGCTTGTCGTCGGTGAAGCCATGGCGATGGAGAAACCGGTTGTCGCCACAAACGTCGGCGGCGTGCAGGAACTCATCGGCGATGCGGGTGTGATGGTTCCGGCAAAGGATCCTGCGGCGCTTGCCGAGGCCATGCTTGCCTTGATGGGTCTCACACCGCAACAGCGTCAGGCACAAGGCAATGCTGCCAGGCAGCGCATTGCCGCGCACTTCAGCTTCGCGACACGCACCGATGAGTGGGAGGCCTTCTATCGGTCCCTGCTCGAACGTCGCTCTGCCAACAGCCTCTGAGCTTCGCATGGTAACCTTATCAGCGTATTTTTCGCGGCCCGCTACCAGCGGCGAAAAGGGCCTGAATGAGATATCCCGGAGGAGTCGGAATGCGTTTAGCAAGGGTCTGGCATAAGGCGTGCGGCTTCCTGGCCGCGACCGTAATCTGCATCGTAACTGGTACAACGCTGGAACAATGCGCGCGTGCGCAGAACGCATCCTTGCAACTCGATCGCGGCTGGCAGTTCCGACAGATACTTGCCACTCCCCAGGACGCAGAAGCGGGCTGGCAGTCCGCCACCGTTCCCGGCGATATTCACCTCGATTTGATCGCCAACAAAAGGATCCCCGACCCCTTCTATCGTGACAACGAATCTCGCCTGCAGTGGATCGAGAACCAGAGCTGGGAGTATCGCGTAACCTTTGACGTCACTCCGTCGCTGATGGCTTGTGCCAATGTGGATCTCGTCTTCGACGGGCTCGATGCTGCAGCGCAGGTGTATGTCAACGGCACGCAAGTGCTGGACGCAGACAACATGTTTCGCGTCTGGCGTCTGCCGGCCAAGCAGCATCTGCATGTCGGCAGCAACCTTCTTCGCGTGGTCTTTCCGTCGCCGATTAAGGCTGCTGAAGCCGTGGCCGCAACGGATCCCTGGCAGTCCCGGACGAAGGTCGATGCCAAGACCTATATCCGCAAAGCCGCCTATGAGTATGGATGGGACTGGGGTCCGCGCTTTGTCACCAGCGGCATCTGGCGTCCCGTGCGCATTGAAGCCTGGGACAAGGCTCGCATTGCGGATTTCGCCATTCACCAGCGCGATGTCAGCAGGGAAGTAGCGCACGCCGACGCCGAGGTTGAGATTGAAGCCTCAGGCGATGGCCCTGCCAGCATGGCCGTGCAGTACACCGACGGTGGGAAGCCCGTGACAATCACGCGCACCGTTGCTCTGCACACCGGGCTGAATGTCTTCGACTTTCCCATCGAGATTCGCCAGCCGCGTCTCTGGTACCCTGCCGGCTACGGCGACCAGCCGCTCTACGAATTCACCGCGCGCATCGGCGCAGGTTCTGCAATCAGCGATCAGCGCAGCGTAAAGACCGGCCTGCGTTCCATCGTCCTGCGCCGTCAGTTGGATCAGTGGGGCCGCTCATTCGAGTTCATTGTCAACGGCATTCCGGTCTTCGCCAAAGGCGCGGACGTCATCCCCTTTGACAGCTTTCCCAACCGCGTCACCACGGCCGACTATCGGCGCATTCTCCAATCCGCGCGCGACGCCAACATGAACATGATTCGCCACTGGGGCGGCGGCTACTATGAGACCGATGAGTTCTATCAGATCTGCGACGAACTTGGCATTATGGTCTGGCAGGATTTTATGTTCGGCAATGACTGGCAGCCCGGCACCTACGCTTTCAAGCAAAACATCGAGGCCGAAGCAGAGGACCAGGTGCGCCGTCTGCGCAATCATCCCAGTATCGTCCTCTGGTGCGGCAACAACGAAACCGAGATCGCCATGGGGTGGGCGCCTCGCCCAGCATTGCCCGCCGATGTGCGCTACCAGATGTGGCAGGACTATCTCACTGAGTTCAGCGGCATCCTGCCTCGCGTTGTCGCACGGCTTGAGCCGGAGATTCCCTACTGGCCCAGCTCACCCAGCGCGGACTATGAAGAGCTAAACAGCCGCTTCCACAGCGGCGATGAGCACATCTGGGATGTGTGGCACGGACGTGTTCCATTCTCAACTTACGAGACGCGCCACGCCCGCTTTGTCACCGAGTATGGATTCCAGTCCTTCCCTGAGATGCGCACCATTGAGACCTTCACCCTGCCTGAGGACCGCACCAGCATCTTCACGCCGGTCATGCTCGCGCACCAGAAGAACAATGAAGGCAACTCCATCATTCACGACTATCTGCTCCGCGACTATCCCGAGCCGAAGGACTTCGCGAGTTTCCTCTACGTCAGCCAGGTCCTGCAGGCTGAAGGCATCAAGATTGGCGCAGAGTACTTCCGCCGCAGCCGACCTGAAACCATGGGTTCAATCTTCTGGCAGTTGAACGACTGCTGGCCCGTCGCCTCGTGGTCCAGTATCGACTATGACGGCCGCTGGAAGGCGCTCCAATACTATGCGCGCCGCTTTTACGCTCCCATCCTCGTTTCGCCGCATGTTGAGGACGGATCGCTCCGCGTCTATGTAGTTTCCGATAAGACAACCGCGCAGCCTGCTACGGTGCGCGTCCGGCTTATGGATTTCGACGGCAAGGTGCTGCTCGAAGACAAGCATGAGGTCACTATTGAGGCGCTCGCCAGCAAGGTTTATCTGGATTGGCCGCTGGAAAAGCTCGCGGAATCAGGAGCTGCAGATACGTCGCGCGTCTTTATCGTTGCCGAGTTATCCGCAGGGAGTGAAGAGATCTCGCGCAACATTGCCTACCTCGCGCCGGTCAAAGAGGTCCACCTCAAGGCCGCGCATCTGATTGTCACCACCATCGGCGAGAAAGGGAATCTCAGAGTCCGCGTCAGTTCACCGGTTCTGGCGCGCAGCGTTTATCTTTCGTTTGGAAATCTCGATGCACAGGTATCGGATAACTACTTTGACCTGCTGCCCGGTGAGATGCGGGAGATAGCCGTCGCGAGC
>JAJXXG010000905.1 GCA_021781255.1 Acidobacteriota bacterium | reverse complement strand
GCGTGGCTGTTGGGAGAAGTGGCAGTGCTGGGCGATGTGGCAGAACAGACACCCAGAAACGCACTGTATGACCGCGTCGTGGGGGAAATCGCAGAACTGGCGAACAAGGAAATTCCCAACAAACTGCTGTCTGAAACCAGCTCAAACGACTCGGTATTCTTCCTGCACACCAGCGGCAACGGCACGCCGACTTTGTGGGTTGGGGTAGGCACGGTTGCGCCTTTCCTGCACGCAATCCAGAAGACTGGAGTCCCCGAGGATCGCCCCGCAGACATTCAGGTAGAAGGCTATGCGGTGCCCTTTCGCGTGGCCTCAATGCGCATGCAGGATGGAAGCCTGATTTATCTTGGCCTCTCCGAGCGGGACGAGCTAAGGGTGTTGAGACAGCTCCGCTTCCGCTTCATTCTGCTCTGGCCTCTGCTGGTTCTTCTGGGATTTGCGATTGTCTTCTCTACCACCCGGCGCATGCTGAGTCGGGTGCAGAGGATTACCGAGGCCGCTTCGCACATTGGGCACACGGACCTGACCGCCAGAGTGCCCTCCGGCAAGCGCAACGACGAGGTGGGCCACCTGGGGCGCACGCTGAACCGCATGCTGGATCGCATTGAGAACTCGATGCATCAGCTGCACACCATTACTGACTCGCTGGCCCACGACCTTCGCAGCCCGCTGACGGCGATTCGCGGAAAGCTGGAGATGTCGCTCTCGGCACCCACGCTTGGCGAGCAGGCTGAAGCGGTGGTATCGGCAATTGAGGAATTGGACCGGCTGACGGAATTCCTCAACACATCACTCGACGTGGCCGAGGGCAAGGCGGACGCACTGCGCCTTTCGCGCAGTGATATTCAACTGGATGAGTTGCTGAAGGTCATGATCGACCTCTATGAGCCTTCAATGTCCGAAAAGAATTTGCGCGTCACCCTCCGCTGCAGCGGCCCGGTTCGCATCCATGCGGATGCCGCGTTGATGCATCGCATGATTGCAAATCTCTTTGACAACGAACTTAAACATCTGCCAGCTCACTGCGCGGTGACCTTGCGGCTTGAAACAAAGAAGAGTGCGGCATGGCTCACGCTGGAGGATGACGGCCCGGGTTTCGCGCCCGAGGTCAGGCCTCATCTGTTTGAGCGCCGGGTTAAAGGAAAAGAGTCCAGGGGACACGGCCTTGGCCTCGCGTTCGTCGATGCTGTTGTGCGCGCCCATGGCGGAACCGTTTCCGCATCGGACCGGGAGGGCGGCGGCGCGTGCATTACTCTCTCACTCCCGCTGGCCTCGGAGCACCCAGACGGAGGCGCGCCGGAGGCGGCCCTGGCACAAACCAGACAAATTGCCGGATAACTTAAGAAGGCGCTATCTCCCGGCGGTCAAGAGCCGCATCCAATCAATAACATTCCACCGCGATGCTGCTGGCCATTGCGGCAAACGCCACTCAGTTGTTCCAGATCTCAAGTGCCCGTATAACTTAGAAATCAGAGGAGCGAAAGCGGATGTCTAGAATGCTCAGGATCAAGTACTACGTGGAGCCTGATTCCGCAGCGCTGGCGCGGCGGGCAGCGCAGTATTTTGTTGAGATGGCCGGAGAATCCGTGGCTGCCCGCGGCAGGGCGCGCATCGCCATCAGCGGAGGCTCCACGCCCAGGGCTGCCTTTGCGCTGCTGGCCGACCGCAGACAGCCGTGGCGCTCGCGCATGCCGTGGGACAAGCTCGACCTCTTTTGGGTGGATGAGCGCTGCGTCCCCCCTGACCACCCCGAGAGCAACTTCCGCATGACCCGCGAGGCCATGCTGGACCACGTGCCGCTTCGACCGGAGCAGATTCACCGCATGGAGGGCGAGCTGACGCCGGAAGTCGCCTCTGCGCGCTACGAGTCGGAGCTGCGCAACAGCTTTCGCCTGGAGGGAGCGGAGAGCCCGTGCTTTGACCTGATCGCCCTGGGTATGGGCGACGACGGCCACACTGCATCACTCTTCCCGCATACCGAGGCCCTGCACGAAATGGCTCGCCTCGTCACGGCCAACCATGTGCCGCAAAAGGATACCTGGCGAATCACGCTGACCTGGCCGGTCATCAACCATGCGCGGTCGGTCTTTTTCCTTATCGGCGGAGAAGACAAGGCCGCCGTGCTGCACGAGGTGTTCACCGGACCGCGCGACCCGGAGCGCCTTCCCAGTCAACTGATTTGGCCCTCAGGCGGTATACTCACACTGATTCTGGATAAGGCCGCTGCTGCGCTTCTGCCCGCAACCGATGGGGAGGGCTGCGGGGTTTTGGAGAGACATAGATGATTCTGGCAGGCGACGTAGGCGGCACCAAGGTCCACCTGGCGCTGTACAACTTTATCAACGGCAAACTTGAGATTTCCCGCGACGAGCGGTTCCCGGCCAAGGAACACAGCGGCCTTGAAGAAATCGTGAAGCTTTTCCTGGGCAGCGATAAGGCGACCGCGGCCTGCTTTGGCGTGCCCGGCCCCGTGCGCGACGGCCGCCTGCGCCTCACCAACCTGCCCTGGACCCTCGACAGCCGCGAGCTTTCCGCGAGCCTCAGTATCCAGCACGTCTTCCTCATCAATGACCTTGAGGCCAACGGCTACGGCATTGCCGAGCTGACGTCCAACCAGATTTACACCCTGAGCGATGGCGACCCCAGCCAGATGGGTAATCGCGCGCTCATCGCCGCCGGCACCGGCCTGGGCGAAGCCTTCCTCGCCTGGAACGGCCGCGCGCACCAGCCTTTCCCCTCAGAGGGCGGCCACACGGACTTTGCCCCGCGCAACGAGAACGAAATCGACCTCCTGCGCTTCCTCAAGCAGAAGTACCACGGCCGCATCAGCTACGAGCGTGTCGTCAGCGGCATGGGCCTAACCAACATCTACGAGTTTCTGCGCGAGGTGCGCGGCATCGACGAGCCCAACTGGCTTGCCGCGCGCATCGCCGCCGAAGACCCCAACGCTGTGATTACCGAGGTGGCCCTCGCCGCCAAAAGCGAAATCTGCGAGAAGGCCCTCGACATGTTCGTCTCCATCTACGGCGCCGAGGCCGGCAACCTTGCCCTCAAAATCCTCTCCGTCGGCGGCCTCTATGTGGGCGGCGGCATCGCTCCGCGCATTCTGGAAAAGCTGAAGGACGGCCAGTTCATGAAAGCCTTTATCGACAAGGGCCGCTTGAGCCAGTTGCTCATCAACATGCCGGTGCGCATTATTCTGGAGAGCCGCGCTGCCCTCATGGGCGCAGCCGCCTACGCCGAAGCCCGCGCCGCTGAACTCAGCGGCATCTCACCGCGCGCCGCGTCGATCAAGTTCTGAGGGAATTGAGCATTGGAAAGAGCAGGCCAGCCCGTGGTGGCTTGCCTGCTTGAATGGGTGCCTCAACCTTCAACAGCCGAAATCGGCGTAAACCATCGCCTTTGCAGCCACAGCGCCACCTGCACCAGCAGGATGAGCGCGGGCACCTCGACCAGCGGGCCAATCACCGCAGCAAAAGCCGCACCGGAGTTGAGCCCGAAAACCGCGACCGCGACCGCAATCGCCAGCTCGAAGTTGTTGCTGGCAGCCGTGAAGGAAAGCGTCGCCGACTTCGAGTAATCCGCGCCCACCTTGCGCCCCATCCAGAAGCTGACAAAAAACATGGCGACGAAATAAATGAGCAGCGGCACGGCGATGCGCAGCACGTCCAGCGGCAACTGCACAATCAGGTTGCCCTTCAGGCTGAACATCACCACAATCGTGAACAGCAGCGCCGTCAGCGTGAGAGGGCTGATCGTGGGCACAAAGCTCTTCTGGTACCAGTCGCGCCCCTTCGCCCTCACCAGCACAAAACGCGTCAGCATGCCCGCCAGGAACGGAATGCCGAGATAAATGGAAACACTCTCCGCAATCTGGCTCATGCGGATATCCACCACCACGCTGTGCAGACCGACGAGCGGCGGCAGCACGGCAAGAAAGAACCACGCATAGACGCTGTAAAACAGCACCTGGAAGACGCTGTTGAAGGCCACCAACCCAGCGGCATAGTCCGTATCGCCCTTCGCCAGTTCGTTCCACACAATCACCATGGCGATGCAGCGCGCGAGGCCGATGAGGATCAAGCCGGTTCTGTACTCCGGGTAGTTGCGCAGAAAAATGACCGCAAGCGCAAACATCAACACCGGCCCAATCACCCAGTTCTGCACCAGCGAGAGGCCCAGCACCTTGCGGTTGCGAAAGACCTCGCCAAGGCGCTCATACTGCACCTTGGCCAGCGGCGGATACATCATCAGAATCAGCCCGACAGCGATGGGGATGTTGGTTGTGCCCGCCTGGAAGCGCTGAATGAACGCTGGCACCGCCGGCACAAAACGCCCCAGCGCCACGCCCACGGCCATGGCGAGAAAGATCCAGAGCGTGAGGTAGCGGTCGATAAACGAAAGCCGTGCAGCGCGGCCCGGCAAAGGGGTTGGGCAGCAGATCTCTGCCTCAGGTTGCATTCTGCCTCTCCTGTCTCGAAGTGCTTACAGCGGCTCGTGGCCGATGGAGCGCATCCGCGTTTCAATCGTCATTCTATCGAGCGACTCCAGCGGCAAACTCAAGAACAGCTGCACGCGGGTGCGAATCTGCTGCAGCGTGCGCGCAAATGCGGCGCGCTTTTCCTCATCGCTGCCCTCCACTGCTGCCGGGTCAGGAAAGCCCCAGTGTGCCGTGACCGGATGGCCGGGCCACACCGGGCACACCTCGCCCGCTGCGCTGTCACAGACCGTCACCACAAAGTCCATTTGCGGCGCGCCGGGCGCGGCGAACTCGTCCCAGCTCTTGCTGCACAGTTGCCCGGTCGCGTAACCCAGCGCCTGCACCTGTTCAATGGCGAATGGATTCACGCGCCCACTGGGGTGGCTGCCTGCGCTGTAGGCCTTGAAGCGCCCCGCGCCGAGCGTGTTAAGCAGCGCCTCACCCATGATGCTGCGCGCTGAATTGCCGGTGCACAGCACCAGGACGTTATACGGTCTCTGCAAGGTCGCCAATCTGCTCTGCTCCTGTCAGTTGCAGTTGCACTTCGCCCCGCAGCATGGCGCGGCAGGTTTGGTTGCGCGCACAAAGGCGCTCATCAGCTTGCCCTCGGCCAGCGGAGCGATGGCGTCCACATCCACGCCCGCGTCTTGCAGAAAGACCCGCGCATCTTCAATGCTGTACACGCGCGTTGGCTCGACTGCAATGCCAGTGAATCCTGCCTTCTCCAGCTTGGCCATGTACTCCGTCTCTTCAAGCGCGCCCGCAATGCAGCCTACCCACAGTTCCATGCTCCGGCGCACCTCCGCGGGCACTTCGCCGCGCGCCACCACATCCGACACCGCAAAGCGACCGCCAGGCTTGAGAACGCGAAACGCCTCGCGCAGCACGCGCTCCTTGTCCGCGGAAAGATTGATGACGCAGTTGGAGATCACAACGTCCACAGATCCTTCGGGCAGAGGGATGTTCTCGATTTCGCCTTTGAGAAACTCAACATTCTCTGCGCCGGCCTGCCGCTGATTTTCGCGGGCCAGGGCAAGCATGTCGTCCGTCATGTCGAGCCCGTAGGCTTTGCCGGTTGGTCCTACGCGCCTGGCAGAAAGCAACACATCGATGCCGCCGCCCGAGCCGAGGTCCAGCACCGTCTCACCCGGCTTCAGCTCAATCAATGCCGTGGGATTGCCGCAGCCTAGGGACGCAAGTACGGCGGTTGCCGGAAGGCCGCTCTTCTCGGCCTCGTCGTACAAGTTGGTGGTGATTGGATCGCAGCAACTGAACGCCGGATTGCAGCACGCAGCCTCGCTGTTATCTTTCACATGCCGCGCAGCCGCGCCATATTTTTCCTGAACCACGGTCTTTGTGTCCATCAAGGGCTCCTCACATGCGCTTAAGCAAATATATTGAGCGCTCTCATATTTGTCAATCCGTATACAATACCCTCATGAGGCAAAGCTCAAAATCAGCCGATCTCGCTCGTCTCTTCTCGGCGCTGGCCGATACGACCCGGCTGCGCCTGCTGAACCTGATGGCCGGCCGCGAGGTATGCGTCTGTTACTTTGTCGATGTTCTACGCCAGAGTCAGCCGAAGATCTCGCGTCACCTTGCTTACCTGCGCAAGGCGGGCATTGTTGCAGCGCGGCGCGAGGGCAAGTGGATGCATTACCGCATCAGCGCGCCCCCCGATGCGGGGCCGGCTGCGGGGTCGGCCCCGATTCTTGCCGCGGTGCTTGCTTCGCTGCGGGAAGACAAGCAGATGCAAGCCGATCTGGCCCGGCTGCATCGCGCTTGCTGCGCACCGCAGCGGCTGGTGGTTCCGCAGGGCGCACCGCCCCCGGTCCTGCTTCCCTCGCTGGGCGGATCCCCTCTGCATCCTTAGCCTGCAGTGACACAATTCAGATACGCTAAAGCAAGACGCATTGGTCTGAAGGAAGAGTGCGCTGCTCACTGAAGGGCGAGGCTGGATGAAACGCTGGCTGCAAAGGTTGATTCTGATTTCGGTGGCATGTTTTATTGCCGTCTACATTGGCGATTGGGCAATCTTCCGTCTACGCGGCTCGCCGACGTCGAAGATCACCGTGAACCGCTATCTGACTGTCCCGCTGAAGGGAAACAAGCAGGAGTTCGACTATCTCGGCTCAGTGGAAGTTACCTGCTCCATCTCGCTGTTTCCTCAGGGCGCGCTGAGCCCCTGCTGGCAGGTGCGCCGCGAGGCTAGCCAGAACGTCAAGTTATAGCTATTTCTCCCGGCCTGATTCATGCCATGGTGCTGGCTCACACAAATGAGTGACGCCGCTCACTTTCCGTGCGCTTGTTGTTGAGTACTATCGGAAAATCTTTCGCGCCGGAGGTAGGAGATATGTTCAGTCGCACTCAAAATGACAATGGCACCTACAATACGCGCTGCCTCTACTGCTTTATGACGGTGGCCTCGGCTGTTGAAACTCCAGAGGAACTGGAAGTGGAGGAAGTCGAGCACCTGTGCCCGGAGAAGGCTCTCGCCCTCATGCTGGCGCATGAGAGAGCCAGCGGCGAGCATGCTCATCGAAGCTGAAAACTATTTTTCGGCAGGGGCGGCCTTTGCCGGCGGAGGATGTGCTGCCCCGTTGGCAATCTTCTTGTAGAGGTCCTCGTCGGCGGCCTTGTTGAGTTTGCTGGCCTTGTCAAACTCGGCCTTGGCCTCGTCTTTCCTGCCCATCGTGCGATAAAGCCTACCCAGCCTCCAGTGGACATTGACGTCGTCGGGCGTGAGTTTTGCCGCCGTGGTCAGTTCCCGCAATGCATCTTCGTTGCGCCCGGTCTGACTGTAGACAATTCCCAGGTCGAGATGGGCCAGGGCCAGCGAGGGGTCCAGCCGGATGGCCTTCTCCAGAAGCGGCTGCGCGGCCGCCATCTGGTTCATCTGCACATCGACATCGGCGAGATAGATCATCGCCTGCACGTGGTTCGAATCGCTGGCCAGCTCGGCCTGGAATTCCCGCGTCGCCTCGGGATATTGCTTCTGCGTCCACAACAGAAAGCCCAGCCCGAAGTGCGCGTTCGGCTCGTTGGGATTGGCCTTGACAGCGGCGCGAAACATCCCGATCGCACCTTCATCGTCTTGCATCTCGTCGAGCGCTTCGCCGGCCAGCATGTCCGCCTCGGCGGAATCGGGATTAATGAGGAGAATTTTCTTGTAGACATCGAGAACGCGGCTCGACTGCTTGGACCAGAGATAGCTGTGGGCCAGCGCCAGCAGCAGCGGCAGGCTGTGCGGGTCGCTCTCTGCGGCCTGCTGCAGGTAGGGGGCCGCGGCGGCATATTCGGCCAGTCCATAGTGAGCCATGCCGATCAAAAGAGTAAGCTGCTGCGCGGTGGGCGAGGCGGGGGGCTCGCGCTTAAGAAGCGGCTCGAAGGTTGCAATCGACTCTTTCAGTTCACCCCCCTTGAACTGCGCGAGCCCAAGGTTCAGCAGCACGCTGGGTATTTGCGGGCCCAGGGCGAGCGCTTTGCGGTAAAGCGGGATTGCTTCCTTGTAGTGCTCCTGGCGCGCTTCCAGCAGGCCGAGATGCGCATAGGGCTCAGGGTCGGAAGGATGATCCTTGAGAAAGGCCCGCCACGCCGTTTCAGCCTCGGAGTTCCGGCCCTGCTGCTCCAGCGCCAAAGCCGCCTGCCGCCGGGGATCGGGAGCCTTTCGGCTTTGCGCATGGCCGCCCATTGCAGCGGCAATCCACACTAAGGCTATTCCCAACATCCGAGCCCGTCTCACACAACCCTCTTTCCGCACCGTGCCTACAACCTGTGGCATGAAGTGATTCGCATTGCAACGCGGATGCGAGACGCTCCTGCTTCTCTTATTTTCTCTCCAGACAATCCCTGAAGGCAATTTTCGCGGGCGAATTCGCGGGCAAAGAAAAAGGGCGCGGCGGGATGGCCCGCCGCGCCCCGGTTAAGCGTTGGCTTAGAACACGAACTTGCCGCCAAGCTCGAGCTTACGGGAATCCCATGCGCTCGTGACCTGACCGAAGTTGTTGGTTCCAGCCCATTGCGGAGAGGCCGTGCTCAGCCCATTCCACTCGCTGTGGTTGAAGGTGTTGAACGATTCAAAGCGAAGCTCGACGTGCGCCCGCTCAGTCATCGCAAACGACTTGTACAGCGAAGTCGTAAAGTCGATACGGCCCGGTCCGACAATCGAGTCCTTGCCGGAGCTGCCGAAGCCGAGGTTAGGTCCGCCGAGCCACGAAGGAGTCGGGGAGGAGAACATGGTGGTATCGAACCACTGCTTGAACTTCTTGGGGTAGCGCATCCTTCCGCTGACGTTCGGACGGTTGGAGTAGCCGCCGCCGAGGCCGATCGGATCGTAGTTGAGCGACATGCCCGGCGTCGCGATCAAACCAGTTTCGAAGATCGCGGTGCCGGCAATCGACCAGCCACCCATAAGCGAGTGAGCCAGGCCGCTGCTCTTGGCGAAGATTGGCAGTTGGTAGATGTAGTTGGCGTTCAACATCTGGCGGCGATCCAGCGCGCCCGAGCCCTTGTTGTACTTCAGGTTGTAGGGGTTCGGAACGGTATTCAGGTCGTAGCTGGTGATATCGATTTCGTGGGACCACGTGTAATCGACTTCGCCGCTCAGACCCCAGCGGTTCTGGATGCGAACGCCGGTCTGGAAGCCGTTGTAGGTGCCGTTGGTGGTGTTTTCCTGCTGCGTAATTCCGGTGTAGCCCTGGTAGGTGCGGAACTGGTTGAAACCACCGGGGAACACGGGAATGCCGTTGGTCTGATGGCTGAAGCCGGGGTTACAACCGGCGTCGTACGGACCATCGCCCTTGCCGTTCGAGGATTCGCCGTAGTGGTTACCGGTATCACCCGCGAGGCAGCGGATGTATTGCTGTCCCGCGCCAGATGTGGCGCCGGTCAGCGGGTTGATGCTGGTGGCAGTAATCGGGATGTTGTTGAGGGGGCGCTCGATGTTCTGGTGCCATGCCATGTTGCCAACGTACTGGACGACCAGGACAACCGAGGGAGCCAGCTCACGCTGAACGCCCAGGCTGAACATTGCCACAGCAGGCGCGCGATAGTCCTGCGCCAGGTTGGTCACGCCGGTTGCAAATACCGGGAAGCCCTGAATCGAAGTTCCCGTCGCCCAGTTGAATCCCGGGGAGCTGAAGGAGTTATTGCCGAGGCCCAGGTTGTAGGCGAACGGCGCGGTCGTGGCTGCGTTGTAAATGTCGTTACCCTGCAAGCGCTCGAAGAAGGTTCCGAAGCCGCCGCGGAGAACGGTCTTGCCGTTTCCGAAGAGGTCCTCAGAGAAGCCCACGCGAGGCTGCAACGTCTGGTAATCGTTCTTGACCAGACCGCGCGGGAAGCCATACTGGCCGGCAAGACCCATGCCGTTCAGGTAGAACTGCACGGAGTTGACGGTCGAAATGGACTGGCTGTTCGGGTTGATGGTGCCGGTGTTGGTCCAGATCGGCGCCTGGGTCTGCAGATAGGCGGCTGGGTTGAAGTTGGCGACCTGGTTATTGCGCTCCCAGGCGTGCGGCAGAGCGTCATAACGAAGGCCAAGCTGGAGGCTCAAGCGCGGCGTTACGTGCCAGTTGTCCATGACATAGGCCGAGGGCGTCTGGTTCACATAGTGCCGGATGGGCGTGGCCTGGAACTGGCTGTAGCCGGTGGAAAGGCCCATCGCGATATCCATCAAGCTGTCGTTGCTCAACTGGCCAAAGCTGTAGTTGCCCTGCTGGTCGCCGAACAGTTGCTGGTTCTTCGTGTAGCGGTTGTAGCTGAAGCCGAACTTCATGGCATGCTTGCCCATGGTGTAGGAAACGTCCACCTTGGGCTCGTAGTCCTGAGCGGCGTTGTGCCACGGCGCGGAGCCGGTGTCTTCAGCCGTTCCGTACGGTCCGAGGTAGCCGACGCCGGGCAGCGAGTTTCTCGTAATCTTGAAGCTCGCGGCCACCGGAGACACGTTCCAGCCGGCAGGCAGTTTGGAGTTCGCGCTGTTGGTGATGTTGATGATGTTGCCGTCGTAGTTGATGCTGGATTCAATCAGCAGGTTGGGATTGATGGTGCCGCTCAGCTTGATGGCGGCGGAGTTCGACGGGTTCGACAGCGTGCTGGTGATGGTGTTGTAGCTTGCCCACAGCCAGCCGAGGAACGGCTGCGCGGAACCCTGGGT
>JAJXXG010000243.1 GCA_021781255.1 Acidobacteriota bacterium | reverse complement strand
TCGCCTCGGCCTTTTCTCAAGATGACCTGGGCACCGACGGGCACCAGGTAGTTCTGTCCGCCAATGGAGACGTAGTCATAGTCCGCACTGACGAGAGCCCCATGGATGGGAAACTTTCTCGGCACGTCGTCGGCAATTTCCGTGATGCGCCGGACTCCGTGTGTCGCGCTGTCAATGTACACCATGCCGTGATAGCCAACCGCGATCACCTCATTTGGACCGACACGGAGATTGAGATTTGAGTTTTCACGGGCCACGCGATATTTGAACACCTGTACGGTTCCATCACCGAGAGCAGCGGTTTCAGTCCACGTAATCTCTGCCTTGGACGCGGGCCGGAAGAGGCCTCGAATCACCCCTCCGAAGATCCCGGCCCCGGAGATGCCTTGCTCGGTTTTTGCTGCGCTGTCGTGGCTTTTGTGGCGGTTTCTCTCGGATTCCAGGAAGTGCCAGTCCTCTTCATGGTTGAAGTAGGTCAGTTCGCCAGTGAGCGTATCCTTGTGCTCCCATTTCGTGTTTCCAATGGAACCGACAAATCGTTCCGTCACATTGTTGCAAGTAAAGTTTGGCAGGGCATCCCAATAATCCGCTGCGTAGCGCGTGGCATCTGCAATGAGCGCTTTGAGTTCGTCGTCGGCGGGGTGCTGGACGGGATTGGTGGAGACGGTGATGGCGAGCGGGCCAGCGGGCCGGGAGACGGATTCGAGAGACTCTGAGCCGCCCGGGGGGTCAGGGTCGGCAGATTCCACGTTGGTGAGAGTGAAGAGGGTGTTCGACTCCGCGGTCTTTCCGCCCTGGGCGAGAACAGCTTCCACCTGATAGTTGCCGTCCGTGGGCTGATTGATCGAGAAGCCGGTGAGGTAAGAGAAATACTCTTCTCCGTTTATCTGTCGGGTGACTGCCGGTGCGCCACCCAGGATGCGTCCATCGCGGAGCACCGAGATCTGCAAATTTGCCGGTTGAGATGCGTGGGGGTCGGCATGCGCGGCGAAGAAGATGGAGACCTTGGTGGCTCCTGGCGGCAATGCCCCGGAGAGATTTGGTGTGACCCGGTTCTTGCCGTCGCGAAGGGGGTCAGAGGAGTCGTCTTCGGCGGGAACCGGATCCGTGTGCCGGACCAGGACGATGCTGCCGATCGAGGGCGCGCCGGACGCGCTGGAAATCTCAAAGGGAATGCGCTGCGCCCCTGCCTTGCCGCTCTTGCTGTCGACGATCAGGACTTCCATGGCGTATTTCCCTGGAGGCAGGACAAAGTGGCGCTGCAGCGAGATGACGTCGGAGCTTTTCACGGCGTCATGATGGAGCGGGATGCGCTGCGGAGTGTTGGAACTGAAGTGGGCCGCGATGGCGCCGGTCTCGTCCTTGACATAGGCAACCATCAACAGGTGCGCGAGAGAGCTGGGCGAGTTTGCGTCGCTCTCGATGTCGAGGCTTTCGACGGGAGCTTCAATGGCCAGGGTGGCTCTTTTTCCGTCAGCGCTCTCGCCCATATTGAGGATTGCTGCGCGGAAGGGCAGTTGCGAAGGCAAGGGCGATTGCTTGAGCAGCTTGAGCAGAGGCAACTCGAAGGGTTGCGGACGGCTGCCGTCTGCTGTGGGAGGGGGTAAGGCGAGATAGCCTGTCTGGGTGCGGACTTTGAGGCCGGCGCGGAGCGGGCTGACGACGAGTGGGTGGAATTTTCCATCGTATTCCCCGATGCGGGGAAGAAAGGACGCCTGGTAATACGTCGTCATGTCTCCGATGAGCTGCTGGAGGGATTTGCGCTGGCCATCTCCATAGAGATAGGTGCCGCCGGTTGCAACGGCCAGATGCTGGAGGTCCGTGCTGACGGGCGCATCTTCAACCACTTCCAGGGTGCCCTGGTCTGGTGCGATAGAGATCGAACCTCCTGGTAAAGATTTTGTGTTCAGGGCGACAAGGGCGCCCTGGGTGTTCGGATCTAATACCTTGATCCGCGATCCATGTGGGCCGAGCGAAAGACAGTCGATGACGTCAATGCTGACACCGGCCTGATTTGCCGATCCAATGATGGACTCAATTGCCTGCTTTGCGGCTGCACCGATTTGCGTCTGCTGAATCGAACTGAGATAGACGACGGTCCTTCGCCCTCCGAGATCCTGCTGCGACTGCACTAACGCCATCAAGGCGGAGAGAGAGGGCGTGATATGTCGGTCCTGCGCGATGTGGGTCGAGTTCCTGAGCGCCGCATAGATGGACTGGGCGCGCAGGCGCTCTTGCGAGGCGACCCTCTTGCCGGTGGAGTCGGCTCCGTTCAGAGCGACCGAGACGATTTTCTTTTCGGCCTCAGAGGCTGCTTTCTTGTCTCTGGTTGCGAGGGGTCCGGTGGCTGTGTCAATGGCGTTCTCGACTGCGTTGAGGTCGGGTGTGAATTCCTGCTGCAGGTGGAGCCTCGCATCGACATTGAAGACCGAGAATTCAAATCCACTTTCGGAGAGCATGGAGAGAATCTTCAAGGCCGCATCGCGGGCGTTCCCAATCTTTGCGGAATTCTTTTTCGGGCGCGGGCCGCTTTCATCCGGGAATTGATCGAAAACAAAGGTGACGAGATTTGCCGTCCGCTTGTCGGCGTTGACGAGTCGAAGGCCGTCGAGCTTTGCGGGCGAACCATCATCGGTTAAATCCAGCTCTTCCGGCTTGAGGTCGAGGACGGGCTTGCCTCTCTTGTCATGGACGGCGAGGTAGAGCTGCATTGCATCGGCGGTTCCCGGCGCGTCAGCGGCTGGCGGCGCTGCGGCCTGTTGAGCCCCAGGGCAGGGAAGCGATGCTGCCAGAGCAGCACCGAACAACAAGCTCGCCGTAAGGAGATGATTCATCGTGCTCGCGCCAGTATTAGAGACGTTGTTCATCTCCCAAAAGTTGCCCGCCCGCAGTGCCGTGAGGGAATGCGCCACCCGATTGTGGATCCCAACAGAATGAAACAGAAAGCATGCAGGTAAATTGCTTTACTGCGCAGTCTAGCACGATGGCGCAGCTTCGTTCCAGCGATTTAGAGTCTTCGCTGATTCTCGGCGACGGGTATCTGCATAGCGGGTTGTGCAGATGCTTGAGAGCCTTTGCCTTGGGGCTTATCCATTCCGGCTTTTTCCCCTCCCAGCCACAGAATCGGATGGGGGATTCATGGCGTTGAGGCCCACGCCGACAAGGTCAACCAGAGGCGGCTCGGTCATGGGGGTATTGTAGCGGGCGGGTGAGGCGGGTGAGTCAACGAGGGTGCGAGGATGCGCAGGTTCGTTGACTCACCCACCCATGTCGCCCGCTGCGCGGACGCCATGGATGGGGCACCCGGCGGCGACAAGACTCAAATCACACGTCCACATTTACCTCCTGGCTTCGTGGACGACTAAGTATCCACCTGGTCAATCCGGCGATCGAAAAGCAGACCTCCGGAGCTACAAACAAGCGAAAATCCGACCATATTGGCCGCGATGCCCGACATATGACAATCCACCAGTAGGTGAGGGCTGCGAATCCGACTCCGATAGCCAAAATAAAAGCAGCGCGCTTAAGGCTTCCAAAGCCGAGAACGATACTTAACACGGAAGCGCCAAAAAGTGAAAGGAAGAAGACTCCCGTAGGGCTCAGAAGCGGAGCGACCATGGGCAGGAATACAAGCGTCGTAAATGTGACATATAGAGTCGCGGCAATCATTACGGCGTTCATGAGTCCGACAAAGGCAGGTTTCATCGATCCCCTAATGTGCTTGTGTCCCAGGATATAGGAATATGTTGTTTGTCGTGAGCCATCTATAGACGTGGTCAGCACCGGTTATTTTCCCAATTAATCCCCTAGCTCCGCCTGGCAGGTCGTCAGTCGAAGCGGGTTTTGGACCAGAGGGCCCAGGCGCAGAGGGTGGCGGTGACGACCAGGGCGGCGCTGAGGATGGCGGTCCAGGTGAGGTTCATGGCGAGTGCGGGGACGCGGGCCTGCAGGCCGAGACCGACGAAGACGCCGAGGGCGCAGGCGAGGATGAGGTAGTCCCACCAGGCGCGGGCGGGCTTGCCGTTGGCGGGCGCTGCGCCGCTGTAGGCCTGGAGGACGCGGCTGTAATCGAGCTGGTAGCGTGTGCATTCGCGGCGGACGGCGGCGTTGGTGGAGGCGTGTTCGCGCTCGGTGGCGATGGCTGTGCTGACGGCGAGCGCGCCGAGGATCATCACCACCGAACCGATGACGACCATGAGGCGGTGAGCGGCGTTGGCGTGTGCCAGTTCGCCGAAGACGAGCGCGCCCCAGGCAAGGCCCCATATCTGATTGGTGTTGGAGAGCGGGATGCCGCGGCCAATGCCGATGTATTTGGTGGCGTACTGCTGGAAGATGTCGCCGATGACCCAGACGAATCCGCCGAGGAACAGCCAGAAAATTACTTGCCTGGTCTCGGAGGAATGCATCAGCAGGTGCACTGAGTTCAGGTCGAGCGCGAAGGCGAGCACGAGGACGGTAGCGAGTTCGCCGATGGTGAAGACGGTGACGAAGGAGAGCGGGCTCATGCCGCTGACGTAGGCCTTGCGATAGGGGATGTACATGGTTCCCCAGAGGAGGCTGGCGCCGGCCGCGGCGAGGATGCCGCCGAGGGCGCTGTGGGCATGCGGACCGGCGCTGTGGATGGTGCTGAAGCCGAGCAGAACGGCAGCGGCAACGATGGCGGCTGCGCCGAGGACGACTTTGGCGGTGTTTTTGCGGCTGGCGCCTTTGAGTTCGCCAAAGAGCAGGCGGCCCCAGAGGATGCCGATGAGCGAGTTGGTGTTCCACAAGGGAAAGGCGATGGCGAGGCCGACATCTCGAATGGCAAAGACGGTGAGCGTGTTGGCGACGGCCCAGAGCATGCCGGCGAGGATGGCTGTGGGGATGAGGTGCGCGTTCTCGGCGAGATCGGCGAAGACCTGGCGCGTGCCCTTGATGAGCGTGGGGACGGTCCAGCGCGCGGTGAACACTCCGGCGACCATGCAGAGCGAGATGGCGTAAGGCGAGAGGCCGGAGTTGACGAGCTTGGTGGGCGCTTCAGCCGCGCCGAGCCATGCGCCCGCGCCGAGTCCGCAGAGCACGCCGATGCCGTGGACGGAACGAAAGCCAGCGGATGCGTCGTTGTGGGCGGCGGGGTCGGCGGTGCGCCGGGATGCGTTGGCGGGCGGCATCAATGGAGTGTGATGAGGAGCGCGACGCCGAGACAGAAGACGACGAGCGGAATGAGGAAGTGACTGTCGGTGAGGATGGCTCCGGATTGGTGAAGGAGTTTCATGGCGCGGGATGAGTTGGGACAACCGTAAAGATGGGGCGGGAGGTGTGTCAAGACAGGGTGGGATGGCGGTTGTGGTCTCCCACCCTGTTCTTCGCTGGCGCGAAAGACAAGGGTGGGGCAACGGCGTTCGAAGGGTCTCGCTTCTGAGACCTGGGATCGTGGCAGCTTATACGCCCATCAATGCGGGACTGCCCACGGCGGCTCCGAGCCGGCCTTTTGCCTCGACTGGCGCGGCAGCCACCGGCACGTGAGCCAGTTCCCATGCAGAGCGGTCTTTGAGCAGGCGCGATACGAGCGCTGTATGCATGGCATGTCCTGCGCGCTCTGCCACCACGTGGCCTTCGATGCGCCGCCCAGCCAGCGCCAGATCGCCAATCAGGTCCAGCACCTTGTGCCGCACGTATTCATCGCTGAAGCGCAGCGGCCCGTTTTCCGGTCCCTTCGGCCCCAGCACGATCGCGTTCTCCGGGCTCGCGCCGCGAATCAGACCCATGTCGCGCAGGCGCTGTTCGTCAGCCTTGTAGCCAAAGGTGCGAGCCGCGGCGATAAAAGTTCCGTAGGTTTCGGCGGCAAGGTCCACGCTGGCATGCTGCTGGCCGATTGGCGCGGGAAAGTCGATGGTGTATTCGATGCGATAGCCGGAGCCGGGATAGACGCCGATGAATTTGTTGCCCTCGCGCACTTCAACCGCCCGCAGCACGCGGAGATATTCGCGGCGACGGCGCTGGGTGCGGATGCCCACGCGCTGGAAAGCCTCCACATAGGGCAGCGCGCTGCCGTCCAGGATGGGCAGCTCCAGGTTGTCCAGCTCCACAATCGCGTTGTCCACGCCCATGCCGATGAGCGCGGAAAGCAGATGCTCCGTGGTGGAGATGAGCACGCCCTGACGCATGAGGCTGGTGGCATAGCTGACCTTGGCGACGTTGCGGCCAATCGCGGGAATCTCGAAGTTGTCCAGATCGTTGCGGCGAAAAACGATGCCCGAACCGGCAGGCGCAGGCAGCAGGCGCATAGTCACCGGCGCACCTGAATGGAGCCCCACGCCTGTAAATTCCAGCGGCTCGGCTATCGTCTGTTCCAGGTGTGCTGTGGACGCCAAATGAACTTCTCCTGCTGTGGAAAACGTGCGCAAACGTTAGGTTAGCCTTGGCTCCGCAAATCCGTCATGTGGCATTTTTGCCACACTCTGGGTATTGCAGGCCACTTTTCTGAGCGAAGGCGGCATGCACAAAGGCTCTCTAACCCTTAGAATCAGAAGGGCTCCGACAGAGCCGCCGCCTCCTCCAGATGAAAGGAATCGCGATGACAGTGGCTTCTCAGATTCCCCTACCGATGCGCGCCCTGCTTGCCGGGGCCCGGCGCAAGGAGTCCGCTTTGCTGGACCTGACGCGGATGCTTGTGCGGGCTGAGTCGCCCAGTGACGACAAAGCCGCCGTAGATGCCTGCATGGCGCTGGCGGCAGCGCGGGCCGGCGCATGGGGCGGACGGGTCAGGTTGCACAAACAGCGCGGCTTCGGCGACGTGCTTGAGGCGCGCTTCGGAAAAAAGTCGAAGGCAGGACGGATTCTGCTGCTCGGCCATCTGGACACCGTCTGGCCGCTGGGCACGCTGAAACAGATGCCCTGCCGGGTGAGCAATGGAAGGCTCTGGGGGCCGGGCGTGCTGGACATGAAGGCTGGCGTCGCCATGGCCCTGACTGCGATTGAAATGCTCACCGAGGCCAACCTGCTGGAGCGCGAAATCGTACTGCTGCTGAACAGCGAAGAGGAAATCGGCAGCCCCGTCTCGCGGCCCATCACAGAAAAGCTCGCCGCAGGGTGCTCCGCCGTATACGTGCTGGAACCGGCGCAGCGCCTGGCATACAAAACTGCACGCAAGGGCACCGGCAACTGGCGCATCGACATACGCGGCGTGGCGGCGCACGCGGGCGTGGACTTTGAGAAAGGCGCAAGCGCCCTGCGCGAACTGGCTCGCGTGGTGGAGAGAGTCAGCGGCTGGACCGACCTGAAGCGCGGCCTGACCGTAAGCGTGGGACTGGCCGGCGGTGGCTCCAGGACCAACGTGATTCCCGCCGAGGCCTGGGCGGAGATGGACGTGCGCATCGCCCGCAAGGCCGACGGCCCGCGCATCGAACGCAAATTTGCCGCGCTCAAGGCGGCAGATAAGCGCTGCTCGCTCAGCGTCACGGGCGGCATCAACCGTCCGCCCATGGAGCGCACCCGCGGCACGGTGCATCTCTACCGGCAGGCCCGCGCGCTGGCTGCGGAGCTTGGCTTCGCGCTGGACGAAGCTGCGACCGGCGGCGCATCCGATGGCAACTTCACCTCCGCGCTCGGCATTCCCACACTGGACGGCATGGGCGCGGTGGGCGAGGGCGCGCACGCCAGCTACGAGTCGATCCTGCTGGAGCATCTGGCTCCGCGCACCGCGCTGCTGGCAGGCCTGATGGCCTCAACCTGATTTTTCGCTCGTGATTCCAGACCCGCCAATAGAGTAGTATCGACCGCAACCGGGAGGATAGTTGCAATGGCATGGACGACGCAGAGGGCGGGAACGATTGCCGCGGTCTGGCTGATCCAGGTCTGGTTAGTTCAGGTTTCATTATTCCAGGGTTGCGCGGCTGCGGAAACGCCCCAGCATGCGCCGTCAGGGATCGATGCCATCTGGGCTTATGCAGGCACATGGAAGACCGAGACCGAGCGGTTCAACACAGCCCATAGCAAGGCCGGCCACGAAGCGGCAACCCTCAAGAATGTCTGCTGGAAAAACGGGGGCTACCTGGCCTGCAATCAGTATGTGGACGGCGACTCCAAAACACTGCTCGTATTTACCTATGACAGCAAAGAACATGCGTATACCAGTTACCCAATCCCCCTTGACGGTCAGCCGGCGGGCAAGGGCAGGCTGCTGATCGAAGGCAATGTGTGGACCTTTCCCTGGCAAATCCAGGAAGGGGATAAGACAACCTGGTTTCGCGTCGTGAATGTGTTCGCCTCGGCAGACCGCATCGAGTTTCGCCAGGAATTCTCAGAAGACAACGCGCATTGGACGGTGATGGCCAGAGGCGTGGACACGAGGACCGGAAGCGGGTCGCACGCTCCATCGCAATAGACCCATCAAAGCAGACCATGGCATGGCGCAGATGCGCGCCCGTGCCGCTGCGGCCGGTTGTTCTGCGCCGACGGCACGCCTGATACACTCCCGATGAGATACCTACCGGAGTTATCGCACGCAATGAAGCAATCATTTCTTTTTCTTTTCGTCGCGGCCGGCGCAACGGCCGTCTTAGCTCAAGCTCCCGCAAAACCGGCCACCGCAGCCAAACCCGCAGTGGCGCGCAGCGCGCAGACGGGGGCGAAGCTGCCGCCGGGCGTGCCTCCCGTGCATGGCGTCATCAAGACGGCCTTCTCGCTGCGGTATGAGGACATCAAGATCGGCGTCGGCGATCCGGCCGAGCCTAACAAGGTCTACAAGGTGAACTACACCGGCTGGCTTGCGGCCAACGGACACAAATTCGATTCGTCGTATGACCATCCCGTCACGGGTCCGGATGGCATGCCCGTGATGGGCCCCGATGGCAAACCGAAGAAGGGCGAGCCGCAACCCATCAACTTTCCGCAAGGCTATGGCCGCGTGATTCCGGGCTTCGATCAAGGCTTCCACGGCATGAAAGTCGGCGGCAAGCGCCGCCTGTTCATTCCCTGGCAACTTGCGTACGGCGATCGCGGGCGACCGGGCATTCCGCCGCAGTCCGACCTGATTTTCGATATTGAGCTGGTGGGCATGTCCGACATCATGATGCCGCCCAACCATCCGGCGGTGATGCCCGGCGGCAACATTGTGCGCCCGGAAACCACGCTGCCGTCGGGCCGCATTCCGGTAACGCCTGTGACGCCCGCTGCTCCGGCGACTCCCGCCAAACCGGCACAGCCCGCACAACCAAACTAGCGGTTCAGGCCACGCCGGCCGGCAGTTCCGGCGTGGCAGCCAGCAGTTGGCGCGTGTAGGCCTCATGGGGCGCGGAGCACAGCGCCTCAGCCTCGCCCATCTCCACCAGCCTGCCCTGCTGCATGACTGCGATGCGCGTGCTGAGATAGCGCACCAGCGGCATGGAGTGGGAGATGAACAGGTAAGTCAACCCATGCTCGCGCTGCAAATTGCGCAGCAGGTTCACAATCTGCGCGCCCACGCTTACATCGAGCGCGGACACCGGCTCGTCCAGAATCAGCAGTCGCGGCCTCAGCGCCAGCGCGCGCGCGATGTTGATGCGCTGCCTTTGCCCGCCTGAAAATTCGTGCGGATAGCGATTCAGGGCTGAGTCGTCGAGGCCCACACGGGCAAGCAGTTCGGCTGCGCGCGCGCGCGCAGCGTGCCCGCGCCGTTTCACTCCCGGCTCAACGCCGTGAATGGCCCAGGGCTCGGTGACAATGTCCAGCACCTGCATGCGCGGGTTCAGGGCCGCATACGGGTCCTGAAAGACAGGCTGCATCTGGCGTCGGATGTTGTGCAACTCGCTGCGCGTGGCGCGCGCTACGTCGATGGCATCCACACGGATGCTGCCCCGCGTGGGCGCAACCAGCCCCAGAATCATGCGCGCCAGCGTGGTCTTGCCGGAGCCGGACTCGCCCACCAGCCCCAGCGTCTCGCCTGCCTCGATCGTGAGCGAGACATCTTCAACAACGGCGCGCTGCTCCGTGCCCAGCCCCACGCGCCGGGGATAGCTCTTTGAAACCGCCTCCACCTCAACCAGCGCCATGCCCAAATGGTACATGCTCGCGTTAATCGAGTTTTGGGTGCAGCTTGTCGAAGCCTGTCGCCTGCTGATAAGCGCGGCCAAAGGCGGCCAGCTTCGCATCCTGATAGTGCCCGGCAAGGAACGTGAGCGAGACCGGCGTGCCCGGCCCACCGATGTTGTCTTCGTCGCCGGTGTCCATCTCAGGTGGCCTGGGTGCGTCGGTGCCGCGCAGTCCGTTGGGCACAATCAGCGCTGGATGGCCGGTAAGATTGGTGGCCACCAGTTGCATGCCTGCGGTGGGTGTCACGATGATGTCCACCTGATGGAAGAGCGCCGAGACCTGCTCGACGGCCAGCGTGCGGGCGCGGTTGGCCTGGATATACTCGACCGCCGGGTAGAAGCGCGCGACGCGGAAGGCATTGGGCCAGTCCTCTGGCCCCTGCGCGGTCAGCAGGCGGTCGCGGCCCGTCATGGTCAGCTCGTCGAAGGCGGCGGCGGCCTCAGCGGTGAGCAGAGGAACCATGGCGCCATAAGGCAGCCTGGGCAGTTCCAGCGGAATAAGGTTCACTCCCATCGCGCGCAGTTTTTTGAGCGCAGCCAAATCGTAGCGCTGGTCATAGACGCGACGGGCGTGTGCGGCCT